>CBDUPT010000136.1:0-7061 GCA_965369165.1 uncultured Flavobacteriales bacterium
CCAGATATTCTTGCTGATTTAGTTTGATGGTATCTAGTAACGTTACATTGTATAGTTTTAAATTTAGGTATTTTAATATCATTCCCTAGACTATCTTTCTTTACATTACCATTTCCATCCAATACATAATCAAAGCCATCTGGAACCTCTTTCTTCTCAACCGTATGTGTTTTTGCTAAATCATCTGGAGTTACTTCAATTAACTTTACACTTAATATAACCGAATAGTGATAAAGTGTTGTTGTGTCAATATACGAGTCATAATTAACCCAACCTTTATCCAAATCATTAACATCTATGCTTTGTATTTCTTGCATCATTTCCTGAGGTACAAGCATTTCTGCATTATCCTCAATTCTAAAAAAGACATTAGTAATACCCGCTTTCTTAGCCAATTCTATTTTTTGATCTACATCCTTAAAATCACTAATATAACTCTTAGCCTCTTTATAAAAATTATAAGCTTTACGAGCTTCCATTCGGTCATTTTTTGCCATCAATTCATCTCCTTTGGCATATGCATACTCTGTAGCATTATTCTTAGCTGTTAAAATCTCAGAATCATAATCTCTCTCTTGATATTCTATTCCAACTGGTGGTAAAGATGCTGCTAAATCTTGTCTCCCTTTCATTCTAACATAAATCTTATAGATTTTTGACCAATTTGCAGGGTTCCCTTGCTGTTTCAATCGATTAAGCTCAGCATTATCTTTATTATAAGCCCCTTTATATGCAGCATTAAAAGTATTTACCTCATCAAATTTCCCAGGACTTTTTCTGATTTTTTTTGCTGATTTTTTTAATGCAGCATCATAATTGCCAGATTCTAATTTTTTACTTGAAGAAGAACAAGCTATCAAGAAACTAATTGAAATAAATAGAAATAATAGTTTTTTCATTGTTGTATTTTTTTTAATGCCTATCAAAAATATCAAAATAATAGAGAGTTTATGAGTTATTAATCAGTTTTAGCTATAAAATAGGTAATACGATGTACATTGTATTGCATATTTTATTACATTTATAGTATTATGAGTCAAGATTTTATACAAAAATGGAACATTCAACTTAAAAAGGGGGTGCTTTTGTATTTAGTTATGACTGCAATTAGCAAAAAAAATAGTTATGGGGGTGAAATTATCGCTAAGATAAAAGCTACAACAGGTATAACTATTACTGAAGGGACTCTTTATCCTATTTTAAAAAAATTGAAGGAAGAATACTGTGTATTAAGTAAATGGATGATTGATGAAGAAAATGATAATGCCAGAAAATATTACTATTTGACAGGAAAAGGAAACGGTTTTTTAAAAGAAATGGATGAAAAATGGAAAGCTCTCAATATATCAGTAGAACAACTTATTATACTATAAAACTCTACTTTAACAAGTTCACAGTTCCATATAATTCTCCTTGTTTACCAACAGCATCTCTGTAATTAACTTTCCACACATAACTACCTGTTTGAGATAAGTTGCCATTAACAACTCCATCCCAACCTATATTAATATCATTAGAGTAAAACAATTTTTCTCCCCAACGGTTAAAAATATACATTTCAAACTCTACTATATCTTTACCAAAAGCAAAGAAAACATCATTAACTCCATCTCCGTCAGGAGTAAAAGTGTTTGGAAGATATATTGCTCCATCGTAGATAATTGTAATAGTATCATAATTAAAACATCCATTTGCCCCTTGCACTTGCAAATAATAGGTTGAGGATTCAGTAGCTGTAACTGTTGGGTCTGGACAAGTAGTACAATTTAGCCCCTCTATAGGCGTATACCAAAAACTAACTGCATTAGAATTTGCAAATAAATGGACAATAGTACCCCAATCTGTTTTAATGTCCTCTCCCAAATTTACAGTAGGCAAGGCTAATGAATCCACAACAACTTCAAGATCTAAAATACATCCATTACTAGTTACATCTAAGTGAAATACGGTTGGTTCCATAATAATGGCAGTAGTAGTATCGCTTGTTGGATCTGTAACATAAGTAGAAGGATTCCAAAAATGATCAACTCCTCCTTGAGCCCACAATGTAATTTCATCACCCATACAAACAGCTGTATCCGGTCTAACAATTACATTAGGGTCTTTAATGGTAACTTCTACATAATCAGTATCATTAACCAAACATGTAACATTGTCTAATATAATTAATGATACATTATAAGTACCTGGTTGAGCATAATAATGGACAGGCTCAAAATCGTTTGAGGTATTCCCATCACCAAAATCCCATAAAAAGGTTATTCCTCCAATACTATTGTTTTGAAATTTTACAGAATCTCCAAAACAATATTCAGGACCAGCATATAATTCAGCATCTGCCTCGAGTGCGGTTAAATCAATTTTAAAAACACCTAGGTTACATCTATTTCCAGCATTATCTGTAGTTGACCATGAACCCGGTGTGGTAGGAAAATCACTAGTAGCTGACCCACAAGATGAGCATACAGCTTGATAAACGATTCCTTTTTTGTCAAACCTACTTGTACCGCCATCAACATGATCACTACTAGAATTTCCTCCAAAAAATGTAGAGTATAATAGTGTGTCTGCATCTTCTGAAAGCAACATTAAATAATAATCATTTCCATCAGTAGTAGATTGCAAAGCCCCTAAAGTTATAGGTAAACCTGTTGTGGTACTAAATGGTGGACCATTTAAAGATCCTCCCCAACCAGAAATAAATATGTAATTACAGTCATTTACCAAAAATGCTGAAAGTGCTATATCAATTTCGCCCGATCCCGTTCCTAAAGTAGTTGAAAACACAGTTGAGCTTAAGTTAGGGTCTAACTTATGTAAAAACTGACCACTATTTGGATTGCCATATACTGTAGTAGGGAACATAGGATATGTTCCTTCTGTCTGACCTACAACAAAAACATTATCACTTCCATCTAATTGCACAAAATACCCTTGATCATAACTTCCTGTTCCTAAAAAAGTACTCGCCAATATTGATGTTCCAGTTGTGTTGATTTTTGTTACCCAAGCATCAATAAAATTTTGATAGGAAGTATTTAAAGCTCCCACTGTAACTGGGAAATTAGGGCTTTCTGTACCTCCTGTTACCAACACCTCTCCAGTACTGCTAAATTGCAATGAATAAGCTGCATCATCATTTGTTCCTCCAATATAAGTGCTCCACAACAGGTTATTTAAATTAGGTGAAAGTTTAAACACACAACCATCTTGCATACCAGATAATGTAGCTTGAAAAGCTCCTGGTGTTACTGGAAAATCGTTAGACGAAGTCGAACTTGCAACATAAACATTATCGCTGCCATCTACTATCAACTCGCCTCTAAATTCATCAGCATAATTATAGGCTAAAGTTGCACTAGTATTTAACCCGTCATTCCCAGTCCCTCCAATATAAGTTGATGCTACTAAATTGTTACCAGAAGCACTTAGTTTCGAAACAGTAATATCAGAGCCATTTGCATAATTAGGACTAAATCCATTATATGCTACTCCTCCACCGTAGGTATTATCATAAGAACCTGCAGTAACTGGAAAATTATTAGATGATGTGGACCCTAAAATTAATAACTCATTATTACTGTTTACGATTAAACTATGTGGAGATTCATTATCTGAACCACCCAAATAAGTAGAATAAATTAGAGTAGAACCATCTGGTGAAAATTTAGAAATAGTAATATCAGTGCCACCTTGAACACTAGCAGCATTTCCACCTGCAAAAGACACTTGATAAGCTCCAACTGTTGTTGGATAACCAACACCAAATGTAACACCTCCACCATAAAGACTTCCTGCATCATCGTATGTTGATGTGTATCCCCAATTGTCAGCTGTAGAGCCTGAATAAGAAGCAAAAATCAAGGTTGGATCAATTATTAAAGGTTGGCTTTTATCATACCCTTTGGGGAATTCAAAATTCAATACTGTCCCATTCAAAACAAAATTACATTCTACTTCTTTTTCTACCCCATTAATTAGCTGATAAGCGTAAGGCTTATCCTCAATCATTTCATTTACAGATGTTGTTATTTTTAATACTCCTTCTTCTAAAAACAGTTTTTCATGTCCATTAAAATCTAACTTTATTTCTGATGCATCTCCATTTGGATAAACTATAAAATCATACTTTAAATGATGGTCTTTTAAGTAATATTTTAAATCAATATTAGAATAGAGACTCTTATAACTTACCTCTGCATATTTTTTAACATTAGCTGCCCATTTTGTTTCATCATCTCCTAAAAAATAATTGACATAATCTTTAGTTGGATTTTTGGATTCATAACCCTGTGTTTTTGCATTTAAAAACTTTACTTTAAAAGCATGTAAATTCAATATATAATCTTGCTCTGTTGGGTTTTCTATTTGTTGATGATGCATAGTATGCATTCGCTCAATATCAATTTCATTATAAAATTGATATGTAATTTCATTTTTTTCTAGGTATATATTCCCCGCTGGCAGTTTTGCTTTATATTCAATATTATCTCCCCACTGCCCTTTGTTCTCTACAAATTCTACAGAATTCATTTGAGAATAAGAATTGCTCAAAAGCAACAAAAATAATATGGAACTTACCAGTTTTTTCATATCAATAACAACCCTACAAGATACTAATTTTTAAAAGGTTACCTTTTAAAGACTTTAAAAACTAAGAATGGTTGCCTTTTTTAAAACAAAAGCCCCGAAAAATTTAATTTCCGGGGCCATAATTTTAGATTTTTTATACTAATCAATTACCATCTCTGGTATATCTCCTTCAACAACTAATTTCCCAGCAGTTGCAGCTTTAATCTCTTCAACCGTAACTCCAGGTGCTCTTTCTAATAGATGAAAAGCACCCTCTTTAATCTCTAATGCTGCCAAATTGGTAATAATTCTAGTAACACATTTAACCCCAGTTAAAGGCAAACTACATGAAGGCAATAATTTACTCTCTCCTTTTTTGTTAGTATGCATCATCGCAACAATAATGTTTTCTGCAGATGCCACTAAATCCATAGCTCCACCCATTCCTTTTACCATTTTTCCTGGAATTTTCCAATTGGCTATATCTCCATTTTGAGCTACTTCCATTGCTCCTAAAACAGTCAATTGTACATGGTTTCCTCTTATCATTGCAAAACTTGTAGCTGAATCAAAAATTGATGCTCCAGCTTTTAATGTTACTGTTTGTTTCCCTGCATTTATTAAATCTGCATCTTCCTCTCCATCAAAAGGGAAAGGTCCCATACCTAACAATCCATTTTCTGACTGAAACTCAACAGTAATATTATCTGGCACATAGTTCGCAACTAATGTTGGTATACCAATACCTAAGTTAACATACCATCCATCTTTTAACTCCTGAGCAATTCGTTTTGCAATTCCAGTTTTATCTAACATATCTTATCCTTTTTGACGAACAGTTCGTTGTTCAATTCGTTTTTCATAATCCACACCTTTAAAAATTCGCTGCACAAATATTCCTGGTGTATGAATAAAATTTGGGTCTAATTCACCTTCTGGCACCAATTCTTCCACCTCAGCAATAGTAATTTTACCTGCCATAGCCATCATAGGGTTGAAGTTACGAGCAGTTGATTTGTAAATTAAATTTCCAGCTGTATCTCCTTTCCATGCTTTAACAATTGCAAAATCTGCTGTTAATGCACTTTCTAAAATATGTGGTTTTCCATTAAAGTCTCTAACTTCTTTTCCTTCAGCAACCTCTGTTCCATAACCAGCAGGAGTAAAAAAAGCAGGGATTCCTGCTCCTCCAGCTCTACACCTTTCTGCTAAAGATCCTTGAGGAATTAAATCAACCTCTAATTCTCCACTTAGCATCTGGCGTTCAAACTCATCATTTTCTCCTACATAAGAAGAAATCATTTTCTTGATTTGTTTTTTTTGTAATAATAATCCTAAACCAAAATCATCAACTCCAGCATTATTACTGATGCATGTTAATCCGTTTATGCCTAATTCGACCAGTTTTGCTATTGAATTTTCTGGAATTCCACTCAATCCAAATCCACCAAACATGAAGGTCATATTGTTGTTCACACCATGCAAAGCATCATCAACATTATCTACTTTTTTATTGATCATTTACACTAAAATTTTATGATTGAAAAATACGAAATAAAAAAACCATTCTAAAAAGAATGGTTTGAGATTTTAAAAATCTATTTTGACCTCATCATCTAAAGGATTTTTGTTGTTACTCCCTTTATATGAATCACAATCAACTTCTATAGATAAATTTTCTGGTCGTTCAAACTCACCTTTTGAAACATCAAGAGTTTCATCAGCATAACAACTTTTCATGAATAAACCCCAAATTGGCAATGCCATTGCAGCGCCTTGGCCGTAAGTAATACTTGAAAAATGAATTGCTCTTTCATCGCCTCCAACCCAAACACCAGTAACGAGGTTTGGCACCATTCCCATAAACCAGCCGTCACTTTGGTTTTGAGTTGTTCCTGTTTTACCAGCTCTTGGATTGTCAAATTGATATGGATATCCAGTAATTATTTCTTTATAAACAGCGTCTGTAGCATAATTGTGACGTAACCTAGTTCCAGAGCCTCCTTGAGTAACACCTTGTAGTAAATTAACTGTAACATAAGCAGCTTCTTCGCTTAATACATCTTTGGTTTCAGGAACAGTTTGATAAAGGATGGTTCCGTTTTTATCTTCAATGGTTGTAATCATTACTGGCTTTGTATAGACACCCTTATTTGCAAAGGATGAATAGGCTGCTACCATTTCATATACGCTTAAATCTGGAGTTCCTAGTGCAATTGAAGGCACTGGAGGAATATCTTGTTCAATTCCTAGGCTCTTTGCTAAATCAACAACAGGCTGTGGTCCAATTTTGTCCATTAATCTCGCAGTTACAGTATTTACAGAACTTGCTAATGCCTTTTTTAAAGTTAAAAAACCTTCATAATTCCCATCATCGTTTCTTGGAGCCCAAGGTTCTGGGTTGCCAAATTTATTAGCATCAATAGTAATTTGTGAGCGAGGCAAGGTATCACAAGGCGATAAATGTAATTGGTCTATTGCAGTTGCGT
>CBDUPT010000137.1:0-7019 GCA_965369165.1 uncultured Flavobacteriales bacterium
AAGATAGAGGGTGCAATAATGTGAGCCATAATTATAAATTTATAATACAAATTTAAAAAAAGAGTAGGGGTAAGAATTAAAAAAAGAGAATGTTTATTAACATTCTCTTTTCTATTTTAACCTAAATAAGGTTTTAATAATTTACATCTTGATGAGTGTTTGAGCTTTCTTAAAGCTTTTTCTTTTATCTGTCTAACCCTTTCTCTTGTTAATTCAAATTGTTCGCCAATTTCTTCTAATGTGAGTGGGGCTTTTGTATTAATACCAAAATACATTCTTAATACTTCTGCTTCTCTATAAGATAGAGTTGAGAATGAACGTTCAATTTCGTTTTGTAATGATTCTGTCATTAATTTTTTATCAGGATCTTGTTTTCCTTCTTTTTCACTCATTACATCAAGCATAGTGTTACTTTCTTCATCTGATGATAATGGAGCATCAACTGAAACATGTCTCCCTGAGATATGTAATGAATCCTTCACTTCTGAGGAGGTAATTTGTAATAATTCAGCAATCTCATCAACAGAAGGTTCTCTTTCATGCAACTGTTCTAAGGCAGAGAATGTTCTATTAATTTTTGTGATACTTCCAATTTTATTTAAAGGCAAACGAACTATTCTAGCTTGTTCGGCTATTGCTTGCATAATAGATTGGCGAATCCACCAAACAGCATAGGAGATAAATTTAAAACCTCTAGTTTCATCAAACCTTTGCGCAGCTTTAATTAAACCAATATTTCCTTCATTTATTAAATCAGATAAGGTTAAACCTTGATTTTGATATTGCTTAGCAACAGAAACAACAAACCTTAAATTTGCTTTTGTTAATTTTTCAAGAGCTTGTTTATCACCTTCTCTTATTTGTTGGGCAAGGATAGCTTCTTCTTCTGCAGTAACCATTGATACTTTAGAGATGTCGTGCAAGTATTTATCCAATGAAATTGTTTCTCGATTGGTTACTTGTTTCGTAATCTTTAGTTGCCTCATAGAATGATTTTAATATTTAATCTAAACTAATTAACGATTAATCTAAAGTAAGGTTACGTTTTGAAATAAAAAAACTCCAAAACTTTTCAGTTTTGGAGTTTTTAAAATATATACTTGATATATAAAGCGCTTATTTATGCATCCTGTTTTTGTGGTTTCTCTAATAAAACCTTACGAGACAATTTTAATTTTCCTGTTTTAGGATCAACAGCGATTAATTTAACATCAATCATTTCTCCTTCTTTTAAAACATCTTCAACATTTTCTACTCTATCCCAGTTAATTTCTGAAATATGTAAAAGGCCGTCTTTTCCAGGGATAATTTCAACAAATGCACCGAAATTGGTAATTGACTTCACCTTTCCGTTATAAACCTCACCAACTTCAGGAACAGCAGTGATTGCTTTAATTTTTCCTAAAGCAGCATTACTAGCATCGGCATCATTAGTCATAATAGAAACTTTTCCAAAACCATCAGCTTCTTCAACAGTAATTGTAGCACCAGTTGATGCTTGTATCTCTTGGATAATTTTTCCACCAGGTCCAATAACTGCACCAATCATTTCTTTTGGTATAGTAATTTGAACTATTCTTGGAGTATGTGGTTTTAATTCAGCGTTTGGAGCAGAAATAGTTTTACTCATTTCTCCTAATATGTGTAAACGACCTGCTTTTGCTTGAGTTAATGCTTGTTCTAAAACTTCATATGGTAAGCCATCAACTTTAATATCCATCTGACAAGCTGTAATTCCATCAACTGTTCCAGTAACTTTAAAATCCATATCTCCTAAGTGATCTTCGTCTCCTAAGATATCAGACAATACAGCAAATTTTCCAGCTCCACCTTCAGTTATTAGACCCATAGCTATTCCTGATACAGGTTTCTTAAGTTTAATACCTGCATCCATTAATGCTAATGTCCCAGCACATACAGTTGCCATTGATGAAGAACCATTTGATTCTAATATTTCGGATACAACTCTAATAGTATAAGGATTATCTTCTCCAGTTGGAAGCATTGGTTTAATAGCTCTTAAAGCTAAATTTCCATGCCCTATTTCTCTACGACTTGTTCCTCTACTTGGTCTTGCTTCTCCAGTTGAGAAAGAAGGGAAGTTGTAATGTAACATGAAGCTTTCAGATCCTTCAGCAGTTACTTCATCAACCATTTTAGCATCTCTATCATTACCTAAAGTTACAGTAGTTAAAGATTGAGTTTCACCTCTGGTAAACACAGCAGATCCATGAGCACTTGGTAAATAATCAACTTCACTCCAAATTGGACGAATTTCATCTAATTTTCTTCCGTCTAATCTTAATCTATCGTTTAAGATTACATCTCTTACAGCTTCTTTTTGTACAGATTTAAAGTATTGTCCGATTAAGAATTTATCTGCTTGATCTTCTTCAGATAATGTAGCAACAAACTCATCTTTTACTGCACCAAACTTTTGACCTCTTAATGCTTTGTCAGCAATAGATTCAGCAGCAATAACTCTACATTTGTCAAAACATGCTGCTTTAATCTTATTATATAAATCTTCGTTACTTCTTTCGTGATCGTAAGTTCTTTTAGTTTGAGCTTTTGAAATTTCAGCAGCTAAATCTAATTGTAATTGACATTGCTTTTTAATTTCTTCATGAGCTGTTTTAATTCCTTCTAACATTACTGCTTCAGAAATTTCTTTCATTTCACCTTCAACCATCATAATGTTTTCTGCAGTAGCAGCAACAATTAAATCAATTGCTGATTCTTCCATTTGAGATGGAGTAGGGTTAACTATCCAGTTTCCGTCAACTTGTGCAACTCTAACTTCAGATGTTGGTCCGTTAAAAGGAATATCTGATACTGCAATTGCAGCAGAAGCAGCAAAACATGCTAAAGCATCAGCTTTTACTTCTGGGTCATGAGAAATTAATTGTAACTCAACTTGTGTGTTAGCATGATAGTCGTCTGGAAAAAGCGGGCGAAGCGCTCTATCAATTAAACGACAAACTAATATTTCGTTATCATTTGGTCTTGCTTCTCTTTTTAAGAATCCTCCAGGAATTCTTCCGGCAGCAGCAAATTTTTCTTTGTAATTTACAGTTAATGGTAAAAAGTCCATGTCTTCACCAGCATCTTTATCAGATACAACAGTGGCTAATATCATGGTTTTACCCATAGTTAATACAACAGCTCCATCAGATTGTTTAGCTAATTTTCCTGTTTCTAATTCGATGGTCCTTCCATCACCTAACGTGTAGGATTTTTTAATTCCAATTTTTGACATAATTTATTTTTGTTTGTCCCGAAACTTCGGGACGATTTATATTGAGGAAACCATTTCCTCTTTTGTTTTTAATTTACGCTTTATAATAAAAAAGGGGGTACAATAAATTGTATGCCCCCTTAATTCTAATAATTTATTTGTATTGTTTCAATACTTATTTTCTAATTCCTAATTCCTTAATCAATTCACGGAACTTAACAATATCTTTCTTTTTGTAGTAATCCAATAAACTTCTTCTCTTACCAACTAAATCTAACAACGCTTTTTGAGTACCAAAATCTTTACGATTAGTTTTTAAATGCTCAGTTAAGTGGTTTATTCTGTAAGTGAACAAAGCAATTTGTCCTTCTGTAGAGCCCGTGTTTTTAGCGTCTCCACCAAATTTTTTGAAAATTTCTTCTTTTTTTTCTGTAGATAAATACATGCCAAAATTAATTTTAATGTTTATTATGTATGCTTAAATGCGGCTGCAAATGTAGTAAAAAATGTAAAACAAAAGTAAATGTCTTAAAACAAAAAAGCACTTCTATAAAAGAAGTGCTTTTTAACCTATCTATAAACTTACTTTTATTTTTACTCAATAACTAACTTGCCAGTATTTAACTGTTTATCATTTTGAGTAACATGATAAAAATAAACCCCTTGTTTTAAGGTAGTAGTATTAATTACTTGTTTTTCATCCGTAATTATTTCTGACTGTAAACTTCTCCCCATTAAATCATAAATGATTAAAGTTATGTTGCCATTTTCTAAAGAGTAGTTATGAGTTAAAGTAAACTGCTCGTTAGCAGGATTAGGGTAAATATTAATCTCGCTTGAAGCATGCCCTTTTAATTCATTGATTGGAGTTAATCGTTGATTACTATTATTTGGCGTAACATACTCAAATATTGGTTCAAAAGGCTGGTTATTAATTACACTCAATACTGTGTTGGCAACACCAACTTCATTATTAGCACTATTAGCCGATGCAACTGTTTGTACTGGTGTTAAAAGACTTGAATTAGTTAGCAATGTATATTCATTATTTGCTGTTTGTTGATATTGTATTACACTATTATACAACATACAAAAGTTAGCATTTGCAGTGTCATTACTTAATGTATCTACTACTGCTTGAGCATTGGCATATTGCCCGTTTGCAAGGTAAGCTCCTGTTAACAAACATTTACTGCTTGTTTTAGGACAATTTGCTGCTTCTAAATAACTAATTACATCTGATATTCCTGCATCTGTTCCATCTTCATCAAATAAATAGAAACGTAAAATATCACTAATGTATCTTTCTGTTTCTGCTTCATAATAACTTATTTCTGCATTAATTTCTGATGTAGCACTACTTGGTTGTGGCTCATCAATTGCATTATCTGCAATAAAAGAGCTATTGTTAATTTGGTTTATCATCCAAGTTGGGTATGATGGACTATGATTAGTTAAAGCATTATTTACATTTGTGCTTAATGGTGTGTTTTTTAACAATACTTCTTTAACTGCCCAATCTGCCACAACTGGTGTTTTATCCATTAATGCAATTAATACTTCATCTTTTAATGGAGAGTCTGCCAATAATACTTCTTTTAATAACCAATCAGCATATTTTGGGGTGTGTTGTATTAAAGCTATTTGCTCGTTAGTATGTAATGGACTACTTGCAATAGCAATATCTCTAATAATATTTTCGGGCAAAGCAGTTGTTTTATTTAATGCTGCTAAAAATACTGCATCACTTAAAGGTGTATTGGCATTTAATACTGCTTGATGCACCCAATCAGGCATATTGCTACTTAATAAGGCTAACAATACTTCATCACTTAATGTTGGCGATGCTGCCATTAATTCGTTACGAACTTTCCATGCTGGCTCTGTATTAATGGTATTGATTAAGTTTGGTGTATCTCCTCCATCTATCTGACTTTGTAACCCATCTATTATTGCAGTATTTGCTGCAATTAATTGATTTAACACTACAACAGTTTTTCCTACTCTTTTCGGGCAAGAGGTGTTTGGGTCATAAGTAATCCCTCCACAAACAGTCGGATTGGTATTGATTTGATTATAATGTGTCGCATTATTATTTAGGTAATCTCTTGGTATAGTTTGAAAATTATTAGGATCTTGAGCCATTTGATATGAAACATTAAAACCTGGAGGTGTAGTATTGTTTGTCATCCAAAAGTCTCCAAACTGAGCAGTATATGAAAATTCGTTGTTTGAAGGGGTTGTTGGGTCATTTGGATTTTGAATTGTGCCACATTTACCGTGAAACGCCTTAATCAATCCTGAAGAAATTAACACATCATAATCAGTAGTATTCGTGTATTTATTACACTTAAACTGCAAACCATTACCAGCTGAAAATCCATCTCCATTAATACTAGCTGCTTGTGTAGCTACTGTAAAATTATCAAAAGTATTACGGTATATTTCATTTGCTCCTGGACCAGAATGATGTATATATGCTCCAAAATACCCTGCTGCGGTACTAAAAGCATTGTCTTCTACTTTATATTTATCACTATTATTTAAGTACAAACCAAAAGCTGGTTGAACAAGATTATTACCTACAAAAATAGTATTATTGGTTGCTTGGGCTAAATCTAAATTTTGAAAATACATGCCGCCATAGTTATTGTTAAAGCTGCTATTTACCACTTTTGCTGTTTGCGACCTCATTGTTCCTCCATTAGCTAAAATACCTACAAACAAATCGTTAAACTCACTTGGTATTGGGTTAGGACAAGGGTTTGGATAGGCTACAATAGTAGGACATCTATCTTGTACTGTAAATAAAGTTTCGTAAGCTCTAATTCCAAAACCTCTGCTAGCAATGTTTGGATAAGCAGCTACACCAGTTGCTGTTGCCTCAAAAACACAAGCTAAGAACCTTAAACCTCTCACTTTATTTAACTCAGCATGTGCTAGTGGGGTTAGTGTAGGGTTATTTAAGTGAGCATTAGTTACAAAATGACACTCAACAAAACGAGACTGGTCATTATTGTAAGTACTAAAAAATTCTTCAAATTTTGTATCAATATAATTGTTTCTAAAGGTGGTGTTTCGTGCATTTATAATACCTCCATTAAAACCTGCAACTGTTGTGTTGATGATAGGTTTGTTATTAGTATTTTGTTGATGCTGAAAATTAGCTGTTGCTACCATCGCATGCTCAATAGTAGAGTTGTTTTTAGCTATAAACCAACCTGATGTAATTGGCTGACCTGCACCGTTACCCCAAACTTCTACTCCGTGCCACATGGCATTAGTATCACAACGGGTATCTGCTGTTAGGGTTGTACCATTAATAGTTAATCTTGCTCCATTCTCTATGATTAATTGTGCTTCAGGGGCAAATTCAAAACGCATATTATTAATGGTAATGTTTGCTCCTGTTTTGATAATGAGTTTGTCTTTTATAAAAATTGGAGATACCAAATTAGCATTTGATGCACCAATATTATTGTTCCCATCTGACCATACTTCAGTACTGCTATATTCATTGTTATTATCTACAACACTTACATCATAAGGGCTATTGTCTTTACAACATTTTAAATTAGCCGTAAAATGTGTGGTGTAATCCATACCATCTATTTGGTCGGGTAATAAATAAGTTTTTGCTTGTGCTTTACCAATATTACTTGCATAATTAAAATTATAATTAACGTTAACTGCTGAGTTATTCCAAACTGCACTTGCACTAGCTGGCGTGTTAGGGTTACTAAAAGTAGCTAATCTCCCATTTGTACCTGCGGAATTATTA
>CBDUPT010000138.1:0-7012 GCA_965369165.1 uncultured Flavobacteriales bacterium
ATTGTCTTTAAGTAACTTGCTGCAGTTTTTTACAGCTAAAGAATGATCTTTAATGTGTTCAACTACATTTAAAGAAAAAATAGTGTCAAAAGAATTTAATAGATGAGCATATTTTTTATCAAAATCTTCATCAGCAATATTTACGTTTATTACTTCAGCATTATACTCTTTAAAATTATTTCTTAAGGCATCACAATAATTATCTCTAATATCACTTAAAGTAATGTTTGCACCATTTTTTAGAAAAAAATTAGAGATATTACCTATTCCACTTCCAATTTCTAAAATTTTACCAGAACAATGAGGTGCAATAGTATCATACATCCATCCATTGAATTTATCTGCCGCTGAAATGGCATCTAAAGTCTCCATTCCCTCTTCATCTATTTCTTTAAATTGAAATTCTGACATAATTTATAAAAAGAGACAAACTTAATTATAAATTGTAAAATAGACATATAATAAATGTGAGGGATTAAAACCTCTATTTTTGTACTTTTACATCAATCATTTTTTTGTGAAAAAGTTTAATATATATTATATCGTTGTTAGCCTTTGTTTATTGGGTGCATTAGTATTGTTTTCTATGAAATCATATACTAATATCAATAACCATTTAGGATGGGATGAATTAAATTACGAGACACTATCTAGAAGAGGTGTTTTATATAATGCTTTTGAAAAAAATAGTTTAAACTTTATTGAGTTTTATAAAATTGGGAAAGCTAGAGCTGATAAAGATACTTTGTTGAATAGTCAGTTGGTTCAAGAATTTAATTATCCTGATGAAAACGAAAACCCATTTTATTTAAGGCACTATCATCCTCCGTTAGCTAATTATTATTGGAGCTTATTTATAAATGAAAACGATATTATTCAAAACGATAAAAATCTAAGGTATAGTAATATCTGTTTGGGATTCATTGCTATTTTAAGTTTGTTTTTGGCTTTGTTTATTTCGAAAAAAATCAATTTCATCACCTGTTTTTATTCTATTGTTTTATCTAGTTTATTAGTCTTAAGCACAATTTTTAACTATTCATTTGAGCGACTTAATTTTCATACCATACAGTTTATTTGTTCTTTAATTTTTATAGGAACTTTAATGAGGTGGTTTAATCTGCCTAATAAAAAAACTGCTTTTGCTTTAGGTTTATCGGTAGCGTTAATGTTTGTTGCATTAGAAACTGCATTATTTGTAGTTTCAGGAGCAATTATAGGATTAGTTTTCGTTAGAAAGTTAAGGCAATTGTTAAAATCATTAATGGTTGTTTTTGTGGCTTTTGTTATAGGGATGTTAGCTCTTTGGCCTGGAGTTATAAAAACTTTAGCCCCGATTAAAACTTGGATAATGCATTTTGCAAGAATCTTTTTAAAAGGGAATGATGAGTATGCAGGAATTAGTATGGGGCAAGCTTGGCTTAATTTATTAACTGATAATGTTGTTTTATTTTCAATATTGATAGCAGTTATTGTTTCATTGTTTTTTATTTCAAGAAAACTTTTAAATGACAAAAGTTATAAACTTCCGTATATAGTTGCAGGATTTTATTTAATTACAATTACCCCCTTTATTTTAAATAAAACATATGTTTTTCCGGTAGTAGGACTATTTATTTTCGCAATAATTTACCATATCAGTCTATTCAAAATAGATTTGAATAATTCAAAATTCAAATTAACTTCAGGGTTATTAAGTTTAATGTTAATTGTATTTGTTGTTCTGGTATATTTAAAATTAGATTTTAATTCTAAGCTGTCAGAGAATGAGAAATACCGAGAAGAATTTAATAATGAAATTACAGTTTTAAAAGAAAAACTTAAAGGCAAAAGAAATATTATTGCTTTTAACGGGCAGGCTTTACGTTACTATTTAGATAGGCCAGATATTGTTGATATGCGTAAGAACACTATGGCTAACCCTGGTTATTATATTCGTAAAGAAGGGTTGTATATTGATAAGATGGAGGAGATAAAAAGAAATGAAATTGGAGCTATAATTTTCCCAAAAGAAAATATTAGTTACTATCCACAAGAGAGAACAAAAATATTAGAAGATTATAATTATTTAAAAGTAGATTTAAAGTATTTCAGAATTTTCTTATCTCAGAAAAATAACGGATATTGAAAATTGAAAATAAAGCAAAAATAACTTACCGATGATAGTCAATTTTTTCAAAAAGAATTTAACATATTTAGTCATATTTATAGTATTTATTGCATTAGGAGCAATCTATTTTTTTCCTGCAATGCAAGGGTATTTTTTAATGCAAGGAGATACTTCTACATGGAGAGCTGTAGCTAAAGAGTTAATAGATTTTAGAACATTTTATGGTGAAGAGGCTCTATGGACTAATTCTATTTTTGGAGGAATGCCTGGCTACATTGTCAATGTTTTGTATTTAAATGGATTTACGTGGATTGATAAATTATTTTCTTTAGGGCTCACTTTCCCTGTAGATGTTATGTTTATAGCAATGTTATCTTTTTTCATACTTTCTAAATCTTTAAAAGTAGAGACTTATATAGCTATTTTAGGGGCTGTAGCTTATGCATTTGTGTCCTATCACCTATTAATTATCGAGGCTGGACATAATACTAAAATGCGTGCTTTAGCTTATTTGCCTGCTGTATTGGGTGCTTTTATAATGATGTATAAGAACAAGAAGTTATTGTTCCCAACAGCTCTTTTGGCATTTTTTATGGCTTTAGAACTTAAGGCAGGACATATACAAATGACATATTACTTAGCTTTTATATTATTAGCTATTGGTATTTCTGAGTTGATAAGATACATTAAGATTAAAGAATTAAAATCATTTTTTATTAGAACTGGGTTGATTGTTGTCGCTTGTACTTTTGCGCTCTTAGCAAATTTTACAGCTAATTATTATACATATTCTTATGGAAAGGATACCATGAGGGGAATACCTGAGCTAACTATTAAACCCGATGGGAGTAATAAGAAAGCTAATTTATCATCAGGGTTGGATAGAGATTATATCGTGCAATGGTGTTATGGTAAGGAAGAAACTTTAAATCTGCTTATTCCAAACGCAAAGGGAGATAGTAGAAACTTAACAGGTGATTACTTTGATTTATTACGTGAAAAAAATCCAGCACTTTACAATTATTCTGTAGATCAATATCAAAAATCTGGAGGTAAACTTTTTGGCGGTTATTGGGGAGACCAACCATTTACTTCTGGAGCAAATTATATAGGTGCTATTGTCATATTATTAGCAATAATGTATCTGATTTTTGTAAAATCTAATTTGAAATGGGCTTTTGTTGGAGTTAGTGTTTTAGCATTAATGTTAGCATGGGGTAAAAATTTAGGTGGTTCGGTTGAAGATATGTGGCTAACTAACTTCTTTATTGATAACGTACCTCTTTACAGTAAATTTAGAGCTGTAGCGTCTATCCTTATAGTATTAAATTTATTGTTGCCATTAATGGCTGTTTTATTTATTAACTATGTATTTAAAAACTTAGAATGGGCAAAGCAAAATATTAAAAAGATAATGATTGGGGGAGGCTCAGTTGCAGCGTTTGTTTTGATATTAGCTTTAATGCCAAGTCTATTAGATTTTACTAGTGATATTGAAGATCAAACATTAAATCAGCTTTATCAAACCTACAACCAATCCCCTCAAGGTGTTAATCCTGCAGATGCTGAGGATTCTATAACTAGCTTTAGAATGGATGCTTTTAGTTCAGACGCGTACAGGTCATTTATGTTTATATTGTTGGCGTTGGTAATTTTGTATTTATGGATAACTGCTAAAATAAAGTTTAAGGTTGCTATTATTGGGCTTTCTGCTGCTGTATTAATTGATGTGTGGATGGTTGATAAGAGGTACTTAAACAATGAGAAAAATCCAAAGAATAAAAGAGAGTATCTTTCTTGGGAGAAAAAAACTGGATATGAGAATACTCCAAATGCAAGTCAAGGGGATTATGATATTTATAATAAAGAAGTTGCTAAAAAGCCACAGATAGAACAAGAAGCTCAGCAAAGAATTTCTGAAGCTAAAAAAGAAGATAGAAAGAATGGTCAGAAAATAGAGGAGAGTATGCGTTTTGCTACATTAAATTTAAATTCTAACTACCGAGTTATGAATTTAGATAATCCTTTTAATAGTGCTTCAGTTGCTTATTTTCATAAATCTACAGGAGGGTATCACGCAGCAAAAATGGCACGTTATCAAGATTTAATTGATTTTTATATTTCTAAGGAGGTTAATATGCTTCAAACACCTGAGCAAACGAAAATCTTAAACATGCTAAATAATAAGTATTATCTATATCAAGGTAAATTAGTGATGGAAAATCCTTATGCTTATGGTAATGCTTGGTTTGTTAAAGGTGTTAATATTGTGAATAATGCTGATGAAGAAATAACTACTTTGGGTAAGGTTGATCCAAAACTAACTGCTGTTGTGAGTAAAGATTTTGAAAGTGTTTTAACAAAAAAATCATTTGATGGAACAGGTACTATTTTGATGACAGATTATAAACCTAATCACATGCAGTATACTTCAAACTCAACAACAGATCAGTTGGCTGTTTTTTCTGAAATGCATTATAAAGATGATTGGGTTGCATATATTGATGGTAAGAAAGTTTCTCATTTAAGAGCAAATTATGTGTTAAGATCTTTACCTATTCCAGCTGGAGAACATAAAGTAGAATTTAAGTTTGAGCCAACCATGTTAGGGATAGGTGATACTATTTCAATAATATCCTTTGCAATAATTATTCTTACTATGGGTTATGGTATATATATTACAATTAAAAACCAGGAAGAATCTACTCCAGAAGAAGCATAGTCAATGATATCAATTATTGTTTGCACATATAACAGAGATAAGTATTTACCTAAAATGCTTGAAAGTGCAGCTAACCAAACATGTGCTAAAGAAGATTTTGAGTTGATTTTAGTGAACAACAAATCAACCGATAGTACAGAGAAGATTTGTAGTGAATTTGGTGAGAACAAAAATCATATCAATTATAGATATTTTTTAGAAACTCAGCAAGGTTTATCTTTTGCTAGAAATAGAGGGGTAGCTGAGGCAAAAGGTAAATACATTGTTTTTATTGATGATGATGCTTTTTTGGATGAAAATTATGTTAAAGAGTTAACACAATATTTAAGTAATATAACTGAACAATATATTGGTTTTGGGGGAAAGATTTTACCTTTTTTAGAATGTGAACTTCCAAAGTGGATGTCTAAGTTTTTAGCTTCTTTGATGTCTATTATAGACATGGGGACAGAGATTACTAAATTCCAAGGAACCAAATATCCTATTGGAGCTAATATGGGTTTTTCTAAAGCTGTATTTGATGAAATAGGAGGTTTTAATACAGAGTTAGGTAGGATAGGTAAATCAATGCTTGGGGGGGAGGAAAAAGATTTTTTTTTTAGAGTTAAAAGCTTAAATGCACCAATATATTACTTTCCAAAAATGTTGGTTCATCATGTAATACCTAAAGAGAGGTTAACCGAGGAGTTTGTTAAAAAAGCAGCGAATGGGATTGGAGTATCCGAAAAATTAAGAACAAAAAAAACAGGCGAATATTTTAAACGTTCATTAGCTGAAATCTATAAATGGGGAGGAACTTTTGGGTTGTTCGGTATTTATTTTTTTAAAGGCCAGCCATCAAAAGGAGTTATGCTAGTTAAATTTAGATGGTGGATAAGTAAAGGCTTATGGGGATAGTAATCCGAAAAACTATATCAACCTCAATTATTAATTATTTAGGGGTAGCTTTGGGAGTTATAAATATTTTATGGCTTCAAACAGCAATTTTAGATGAGTTAGAAATAGGTATAATTAGTTACCTATTTGACGTGGCAATATTACTTTTCCCATTTATAATGTTTGGAACAAGTGGCTTACCAGCTAGGTTTATACATGTTTTTAAAGAGGGAAAAGAACAAAATAGTTTTATTAGTTTACTTTTTATAGTGCCTCTGAGTGTATTAATACTTGTGAGTATATGTTTTGTTATATTCAGAGATAATATAATTCAAATATTAGGAGATGATGCAATTAAGAACAAAGAGTATTTAATATATATAATTCCAATTATTTTTTGTTACATCTACCAATACCTATTAGAGGCAATTTTAGCTACAAAATCATTAACGGTATTTACTTCTTTTTTTAAAAATATTTATAGAAGGTTATTCTTTATTGGCCTTTTAATTTGTTATCATTTTAATTTTCTTAGTTTTTATAATTTAATATTTTGGTTTGTGATAGCCCATTTTATTGAGATTATCATTCTATTTATATTTTTCAAGGCGAAGTATTCTTTTAGGTTTTCTAAACCTAAAATGATAACTACACCATCTCAGAAAAAAGAAATTTATCAATATGCTTTATTCTTAATTATAGGTGTTAGTGGAGTAGTTATGGTTGGTAAAATAGACTCTGTAATGATAAGTGGAATAACAGATGATTTTAGACAACTGGGTATTTATACAATTGCTTTTTTTATTGCAACAGTAATCGAATTGCCTAAGAGAATTGTACATCAGTTAGCTTTCCCAATTATGTCAAAAAATGTATCAGAAAATAAACAGGATGAGTTAAACGATATGTATCAACAAACAGGAATAAATATGGCGATAATTGCACTATTTTTATTTTTAATCATATGGTACAATATTGATGAGTTGTTTTTAATTATTCCTAATGGAGATATATATCAAGCAGGTAAATGGGCAGTTTTCTTTGTTGGGATTTCTAAGGTAATAGATGCAGTTTTTGGAACAACAGATTTAATGATTAATGCAACTAAACATTTTAAATGGAATGGCTTTTTAATACCTATATTAATTACACTAACATTTACAACTAATTATTTTTTTATAAATAAGTATGGAATAGTTGGAGCAGCATTAGCAACCAGTATTACAATATTTATATATTCATTAATTAAATTTATATTGGTGGTTGTTAAATTAAAAATGAATTTATTGTCTTTAAAACATTTT
>CBDUPT010000139.1:0-6995 GCA_965369165.1 uncultured Flavobacteriales bacterium
AAAAAGATTAAATTCTTAAAGCAAAGCCTCAAGTGAAAACTTGAACCGATAACGCAGTACATTATATTAAATAGCTTTGAAGTTATAAAGAAATATTGAGCTAATTAAATTGTTAGTTTGTTTTAAACTCTAACGCCAATAACACACTTCGATAAACTCAGTGTAAACTATACCTCATATTCTAACGCCTATGATGCAAACATCATCAACCTGTTCTAGTGAGCCTCTCCAAGTTTCAAAAGCTTTATCTATAATTGTCTTTTGCTCCTCCATAGATTTATCTTGAATACTTAATAGTAATTCTCTAAAAGCTTTGGCTTTAAACTTTTTGCCTTTTTCTCCTCCAAATTGATCTACATATCCATCAGAAAAAATGTAAATAGAATCTCCTTTTTCTAACTCAAAATTATGAGTTGTATAAGGCTCTGGATTATCAAACTGACCTATAGGCTGTTTATTGGCTTTTGTCTCTATTAGCTCCCCATTCCTAATTATCCATAATGGATTATGAGCTCCTGCATATTGTAGTTTGCTTCCATCTATACTACATAGAGCTATATCCATTCCGTCTTTAACATCTTCTTCAGACTTTTCAAATTCAGAGAGAACTATTTCTCTAGTTTTAGTTAAGATTTCGCCAGGATCTATTAAGTTATGTTCTCTAACACTTCTATTAAGCGCATTGTTGCAAACTACACTCACCATTGCTCCTGGTACTCCATGACCTGTGCAATCAGCAACGGCAAATAGTATTAATGAAGAATAATGTGTTTCATAGTAATCTATCTCACCTCCCTCTTCAGTTTCATACCCTATATCAGCCAACTCTTTATTTATGCATTCCATCCAATAAAAGTCTCCAGCAACAACGTCTTTAGGTTTGTATAAAATGAATGATTCTTTAAGATGTTCTTTTACAAATTTAATTGGTGGCAATATGGCTGACTGAATACGCTTTGCATAAGTTATGCTATCTTTTATTTCTTTATGAGCAACCTCAATAATGCTCTTTTGTTTTTTGGTAACATTTAAACGATTTATCACAAAAAAAGAAAAAATTATAACCAATAAAAGCCCCCCTATTGAAGAATAAATGATAATTCGTTGCTTAGCTCTTGCTTCGTTTCCAATTGCTATTTCATTTTCAAATTTTATACTGTCTAACTCTTTCTTTTTTTCATACTTATATTCTGCTTCTTGAATTGCTAAGTTCCTTAAGTTATCAATATTGTTTAAACTGTCTTTCATTAAAATGTAAAGTTGATACATTTCATAAGCTTTTAAACCTTCTTTTTTCTGGGCATAAATCAATCTTAAAAGGTTAGCTGATCTCATTGTTTTTTCAACATACCCTTCTTTTTTATTAAGCTCCAAGCTTACTTTACCATGATATATAGCTTTGTCCAATTTATTTTGTGATAAATACACTTGAGCGTATGAAATATGATTTTGTGCTAGCCCCTCAGAAATATTATATTTAGTGAGAATAGTTTGACTCTCGTTTAATTTTTCGAGAGCTTTTTCATTTTGTCCTAAATGATGATAAGATGTTCCTAAATTGGTTAAAACTCTAGCTTGTGATGATTTATCATCTAATTGGTTGTTCAAACTAAGAGCTTCATTCAAGCATTTTATTGATGCATTGTAATCTTTTATCTCTCCATAATAAACTGCAATGTTGCTAAGACAATTTGAAGTACCTCTTTTGTTTCCTATCTCTTTATGAATACTTAATGCTTTTTTATAATAGTTTAAAGCTTCAGCTTTATTCTCTCCTTTATATCCAATCATAGATCCAATGTTAACATAACTCATTGCCATTCCTTTTTTATCACCAACTTCTTCCTGAATTTTTAAACTTTTATGATAGTATTTTAAAGCATTTTCAACTTCCCCTCTCTTGTTTAAAAGAACTCCAATATTATTATAGGATAATGATTGTCCCTTCTTATCATTAATCTTTTTAACAATTTTTAAACTCTTATAATGGTATGATAAAGCCTTGTCAATCTCTCCTTTAATACTATATGCATAACCCAGGTTATTGTAGACATCTGCTATACCTTGTGCATTATTAAGTTGTTCGTATATATTTAAACTTTTGTGATAATATTTTATTTCTGAATCAATTTGATCCTTATCACCATAAATAATTCCAATGTTGTTGTAACTATTTGCTAAATAATGTAAAAGCTTAATTTTTAGAGGGCCTGTATTATTTTTTTCTAGAGATTTTTCTATTAGTGAATGTAGGTAGAATTGATACTTCACCCAATCCTCAGCTATCATATTTTCACATATATTAGAAATTGCATCTATTTTAGATGTATCATAATCTGCTTGATGGTATTCTTTTAAAGAAACCTCTAATAAATTCTTATCTCTATCAGAGAGTTTATCTAACTCTAAACTATCTACTAAGTAGTACTCTTTATCAGCAAAGTTTTGAGCAGCTCCATTAAAAGAAAACAGAAATAATAATAATAATAATAATATGTAAATGACATGTTTGATGGAGCTAATTTAATAATTTCAAACTACTTCCCTCCTGCCTTCAGCTATTAGATTTACTATCTTAACTTTTTAAGGCTCAATTAAAAATTAATAAACGGTTATCTTCTTTTGCCACCAGAGTATTCCATTGCTTCGCCTTTACCAAAACCATAGCTAAAACCTAAAGCAATAAATCTCCCCCTTTGGCTATAATTATAGCTATAGAAATCTTCTTGATACACAACTGTCTGTTGGATTCTAGATGCAAAAACATCTCTTACACTTAAGTTAACAACTGCTTTTCCTTTCATTATTTTTTTTCTTAATCCAACATCCATAAACATGTTTTCAGAAGTAATCCCTTGAACTGTTTTAAAACGAGATTCGTACCTACCTGTTAATTCAAAATCAAAATTATAAGGTAATTTTAGTTTAGTGGTTAGTTTTGTTGTCCATCTATCTCCATTAAAATTAAAGTTAGTAGCTTGATAACTCCCTTTTCTATCAAAATAGTTGTAATTAAATTCTCCTTGTGCAGACACTTTTTTATTTAGTGTATAATCAACATTAAACTCAAAGCCAGTTGCCTGGTTAGTTCCAATGTTTAATGGTTTGGTAATATTTACATTATTTTGAAATTCAGAAATACGCTCAACAACATCTGTAGTATATCGGTGAAAAACGCTAAAGTTAAAAGATGTTTTATCTCTTAAATAAATACTTGAAATCTCATACGAGTCAGTAAATTCAGGTTCTAATTCAGGATTTCCTGTTCTTACACTAAAGTTATTTCTAATGTTAAAGAAAGGATTTAAATCCCATAAACGTGGCCTAAAAATTCTTCTAGAATAACCTGCTTGTAAAGAAAATGTTTTAGTTAATTTATATGAGGAATGTAAGCTTGGAAACAAATTAATGTATTGTTGTTTATTTTCTTCGTTGGTATTTGTTAGTAAAGTTGTTAAATCAGTATTTTCTGCTCTTAAACCTACTTTTACTCCCCATTTCTTTTTTTCGTAAGAACCTGTTCCATAAAGCCCAAATACTTTTTGATCGTAATTAAACAAATTAGTTAAACTAGCATCTTGCAACCAATTATTACCTACCAAGTTAGAAACAGCATAATCGTTACTTACATCTGTAATAACATACTGTCCTCCTGTTTCCATTTTCAATTTCTTTGAAAAAGGTTTGGTATAATCTAGCTTTAAAGTGTAATTGGCTTCACTAAAAATAGTTGCTGTTTGCTGATTTGGAAATGATTGACTTCCAAAAGTTGTGCTATTAATAAACTCAGAAGATTGATCTTTTCCGAAAAACTTACCTAATGCACTAATTAATAAAACATGTTCTTTATGATCTTTAAACTTCTTATGGTACTGAGCTTCATATTCCCATTTTGGGTTAGTAGCCTCTGTTGTTTCATCCCTATACCATCTAGATGCAGTAACATTATCTTCTACACTTTGAAACCTTGTTAATGAAGGTTGATCTTCTATTTCATAAGCGAATTTACCCGAAAGTGTAAATACATTTAATTCATTAATATGATAATCAGCACCTAAAGTAATATTGTAAAAAGCCTCATTTCTATACTCTGTACCTATACTTTTAATAATTGTATTATCACTAAGGTTTTGATTTAAGCTAACTTTATACCTAGGTAATGATCTATATCCAGCTCCTAACTGACTAAACAAATTAAATTTCTCTGTTCTTCTATTTAAACTTACACCTATACTATTGTTTTGAGGGATACCTCCATTTAAGGAAACAGAACCGTTCAACCCTTTTTTCTCTTCTTTTTTAAGTACAATATTTATTATTCCTGAAGTCCCTTCAGCATCATATTTTGCTGATGGATTAGTAATAACTTCTACCCTTTCTATCATGTCGGCAGTAATAGTTCCTAATGAATTACCATCATCGCTCATAATACTCGGTTTTCCATTTATTAAAATTTGTACTCCACTGCTCCCTCTTAAACTTACCTCTCCATCAATATTTACATTAACAGAAGGAACATTATTTAAAACCTCTGTTGCACTTGCACCTGTTGTACTTAAATCTTTACCAACATTAAAAACACGCTTATCTAATTTAAATTCCATTTGAGATTTTTCTGCCTCAACAGAAAACTCATCTAAATCTGCTGAATTTTGTGAGAGACTTATCATACCTAGATCAACTATATTATTTACTACCTTAATGTCATTAATCGTTTTAGTAGTAAACCCAATAAAGCTAACTTCTACATAAAAATTTTGCGTAGTTGAAAACAGGTTGAAACTACCATCTTCATTGCTTGTTGTACCTGCAATAACTTTCTTTGAGTCATTATCCCATAATGCAACAGTTGCAAACATAACTGGTTCCTCACTAATGCTTTCAACTATTTTTCCTTTCACTTCAATTTTAGATTGAGCATTAAGGTTTATATGAACAAAAAAAAGCAGAAGTAATGCTGCTGTATTTAACAATAGGCTTTTCATCTATGCAAAGAAATGAAGAATTTATGACTCTATGTTTTTATTTTTTTATTTTAGCTTTATGAAAAAGATATACGTCCTCTTTATTATTAGCAGTTTAACAATTTTCTCATGCTCAAAAGAGTGTAAAATTTGTGTATTTCAAGAATTGGACGCACAAGGTAATGTTCTATCAGAAACTTCATCTGAGGAAAAATGTGGTGATGAATTAGAGTCAGCGGAAAACTTTAAAGGTATTACAGTTAGCGGCTCAGCTCGTTTTAAATGTGAATGATATCAACTATTAGTGAATTTAAATTGACATGAGATTTCTTCTCCAAAAAAATAGTTGCCTTCGAAATAAAGCCCAATAATTTCAGCCCCTATAGGTGATAATGCCCATAAATTTTCGTTTGAGTTTATAATTGTGTAAAAAGTAGAATTATCATTAGTATCAGGCTTAACTCTTATAATAAAGTCTTTGTTACTCTTAAGAGGGTTAAATTTTCTTTCATGACTCTCTACTTTTGCTTTAACAAGACTCCCTTTGTTAAACACCTCTTTACGAAGTTTAATTTTAGTATTGATTTTGTTTATCATATAGTAACCCATACCCGCAACAAGTAAAAAGATAATTGCAAGAGCTATCATTTTAAGTATTAAAACACTTATTAAAATAAGCATTGTAGCTGCTAAAAGAAAGAAATACCCGAAAAATTGCTTAAGCCTAAGCCCATTACTAAAAGATTCATTAATTGAGATTATATCTCTAGGGGCGAACTCTTTGATAATTATTTCTCTAAACATAAAGCACTTGAATTAATATAGTTATAATTACTTTTTAGGTATATGTTTTAACTATCATCTTCTTCAAAGATTTAAGTATTAAACTAAACAGTTAATCTCTGCTAACTCAATAACACAATTATAAAAATCGAAATTAAGATCAGTAATATTAAGAACACACCTTTGCAGCCACTTTTATCGTTACCCATTTTCAAACCGCCTGATTGGCGGGTGTTTACTCCCCAATTACCTCCAAAACTTACCATTTTACTAATTACTCCAACACTTTATGGTAGGCTAAAATTACGCCTATACTTTTCTGGTCTAAGCGCTGGCAATGTGAAATAACGCTTTCTGTTTGATTCATAATAGTATCAAAACCTCCGTTTTCAAATAATGGACCAGTGTAGTTTTCGAATTTACCCCCCTCAATAATTGCCGTTTTTAGCTCATCCATGTCATCAATGTTCGGCATTGGCACAAAAGTATTTCCGTCCAATAAATCAAGTTCCTTATTTAAACCGTAATACGTGGAGGTGACCTTTTCTCCAAAGGTATTGACCTCCGACTGGCTCACATCATCTCTTTCTTGAAGTGCAGAAAGCTCTTCAATAATTTTATTCTTTACAGCTACCACAGCCTTATAAAATTTGGTAATAGCCCTATGCTGTTGGTATAGGTTAGCCAAGTCTGTCTTCTGATTCTTTTCTTCGGCTAACTTTAAATAAAAAGCACAAAAAGCTTTATCCCAATCTAAAAAGGATTCGTTAAATAGCTTTTCTCGTTGAATATTAAGCGTTTGGTAACCATCATTGAGATTTTTTTTCGTGTAATCTTTTCCTTTAAACGAAAAGGATTTTTCAACAATTGTACCCTCTGCTATGCTTTGTGCCTTTTGCATTAAAGCTTCAATTTCTCTTACGGGAACCATTAATAACTTTAGCTCAGCTTTTAATGCCTCTATGTTTTTAGCTGGGCAACTTAAATCTACATTGACCTGCTCTAATTCCTCTATTGGTGGAATTACCACAAAACGATGTTCAAAAGCATTGTCGTATTCGTTGAGTAGCTCCCCCCCTTTATTTTCTTCAATAATAAATTGCTCAAACTCTTCCGAAGAAACATAATTCGTTACCGCTTTATCCAAATATTCTTTATAGATATAAGTCGTCATATCTTCTTGTAATTTTTCCTTGGTATCAAAAAGGATCCATGGTGATCGCTCATCTTGCTCACATACTACATAAG
>CBDUPT010000140.1:0-6953 GCA_965369165.1 uncultured Flavobacteriales bacterium
ATTAGATTAGGAAGTGTGTCTGATGTTGCTTTTCAGCAATTACAACAGTCTACAAAAAATAATTTAGAGAATGAAAAAGAATTGACTAAGCTCTATACCCATAATTATGATGTGGATAGGATTAATATGGAGCACTTGTTAACTTTATCAGGATCTATAAAAACGTTTAAAGCAAAAACCAAAGGGAATAAAAAGCTGATTGAGACTTTAAACAATTCTGTGTTAGCTCCAAGCGATTTACAATTGAAAATTGGTGCTAGGGTAATGTTTGTGAAAAATAACCTAGAGAAAGATTACGTTAATGGTTCTTTGGGTGAAGTAATAGGATTTACGGATGAAGGGTTACCTTCAGTTAAGTTAATTTACAATAAAAAAGTAATTAAAGTAGAGCCTGAAGATTGGAGTATTATTGATGACAATGGGAAAACTTTGGCTAATTATAATCAAATGCCTTTAAGGTTAGCTTGGGCAATTACAGTCCATAAGTGCCAAGGCATGACTTTAGATGCTGCAGAAATTGATTTATCTAAAACCTTTGAAAGCGGGCAAGGATATGTTGCATTATCAAGGTTAAAAAAATTAGAAAACTTAAAGTTGTTAGGCTTAAATGAGCAAGCTTTAAGGGTGGATAGTTTGGCAACTAAAGCAGATGCTCGTTTTCAAGAGCTTTCTCAAGATGCGGATAATAATTATAACACTTCCGAGCTTGAATTACAAGCAACTGTTTTTATTAGAGATTCTGGAGGGTTAATTAATAAAAAGGAAATCACCAAACATAAAAATAAGATAAAGGAGAAGCAGCGAGGTAAAATGTCAACTTATGAAGTGACCTTAATTCATTTAAAACAAAAGGCTTCTTTAAAAGAAATAGCTGAAACAAGAGGGTTATCAGTAGGTACTATTGCTGGGCATTTAATTAAAATCAGAAAAGACCATCCGGATGAAAACTTAAACTTTTACAAGCCAAAAAAGGCTGTAATGGATAAGGTTAAAAAAGCTTATGACAAGCAGCCAAAAGCAACTCCAATTAGTTTAAATGCTATTTTTGGTGACTTAGGAGGGAAGGTAAGTTATGATGATATTAAATTGGCTATAGCATTTTTGGATTAAAATATTACTTATTTTTAACCTATGAAGTTTTTATTGGGAGTACTTTTCGCAATGAGTTTTGTCTGTTGTTCACATGATAACACTAATAATACTATTAAAGACTCTAAGGAATTATTTGAATTAAAATATTCTCAAGAAGATGCTAAAAGTTTAGCCATAATCTTGAGTTCAAGAGCAAAAAATTTTAATGAGGTGACAAGAGTATTGGAACAAAATAATATTTATTTTGAATATGAAATAATAGAAAATGTTGAATTTTATCCTGTATTATTAAATAATTATAGAATAATTTTTTCTAAAGATGGTTTTATTACAAATGTTGAGTATTTTAAAAATTAATAATCTTAAGTAATAACATTTTTGAGGTTTTTTATAAAAGATGGAGTTTCTTTCAATTTCATATGCATATAATATTTTCTTCAAAACTCACAATCAGAACTAAAACTCATTTTTTCATTAGTAGTAGGATGAGTAAAGCTGATTGATTCTGCATGAAGATGTAGCCTTGCATCGGATTTGCCATAAAGTTCATCTCCTACAATTGCAGCATTAAGTCCGAGTGGATGTGAAGCATGCATTCTAAGTTGATGGGTTCTTCCTGTGATTGGATGAAAATATATTTTTGTTTTATTATCAATACAGTTAATTTTTGTCCATTCTGTTTTAGCTTTTTTACCATGCTCGTAACAAACTAACTGTCTTGGTCTATCATCTATGTCTCCTCTTAAAGGAAGGTCAATAATTCCATTATCTTTTTCAATAATTCCATCCAAAAGAGCAACATATCTCTTACTTACTGTTCTTTTTATAAACTGATTTTGTAATCTTTTATGAACCATTTTTGATTTAGCAATTACCATTATGCCGGAAGTAGCCATGTCTAATCTGTGCACAATTAATGGCCCAGTAGCTAAAGGGTACTTTTCTTTCATTCTTAAAAAAACAGAATCTTGTACATTAATTCCAGGAACAGAAAGTAGCCCTTCTGGTTTAGAAATAACAACTATATCATCATCTTCAAAAATAGTTTTGATAGACTTGCCTTTTGCTTGGTTAACTAAAAAAGGATTATCTTCTATAACCATATCTTCAAGCATGTGTTCTAGTATGGGTTTACATTTTCCATAGCAGGCAGGATAGTATTGTTTATGTTTTCTAATTTCTGATTTTGGAGATTTTCCCCACCAAAATTCAGCCAAAGCAATAGGTTTTAGTTTGTTTTTAAATGCGTACTGTAAAAGTTTTGGTGCAGCACATTCACCTGCTCCAGCTGGAGGTCTTTCGTGTAGTTTGTTCTGAAAAATTGATTTTAAACTCTTGGATTTTCCAGCGGTGTTTAGAAAACTATATTGTTCAAAAAGCTTTTGTTGCAGAGTATTTGATTTAGTCTGTCGTTCTTCTTTTAGATTTTCTAACTCTGTTTTAATTGGTTTAAACTCTAATTCTAATTGGGCTATTTTTTCTTCCCAATATAACTTGGTTTGTTTTAAATGGAATTTCTGATTTAAACTTTCTTGAATAAGTTTCTCTTTTAGTCGCTCAAACAATTCTGAAGAAAGTTCTTTTTGGGCTTTAGCCCGTTCTTCTTTCCTGTTTTTTCTAGCTTCGATAATATTTTTTCGAAGATTTTCAATCTCTAATTGTGATTGTTTTTTATAAGCTAGACTTTGCTTTTTGTAATTGTGATAATATTCTGATTGTTCTATTTCTTTTACTCTTTCATTAATAGCAGTAATTTTCTTCATTCCTCTGTTGAAAAAATTATCTTCTATTAACATATCAAATACAGGAGGGACAAACTTTTCGTAATCATTTTTGTTATCTAACTTTCCTGAAAACGCAGCTATAAAACCAATGGTTGAATCTTCTTTTTGAACCACTAAAACACCAAACATTTTTCCTATTTGTTCAGTATTAAGTTTTTTTTCTAATGATAAGTAATGTTGAAGCTGTTCTGCTGCTAATTTAGCAAGAGGGTGTGGTTTGTAGAAAAAAGGAAAAGTAAACTTTGTCGGTAAATCGTAAACTTCAGTTGAAGCAGTAAAGGAGGTAAAGCAATTGTCAGAAGATGTCATGCCAAGGTTCGTGTTAAGTAGAATAAAAAAGCTCCAACAAGTGTTGGAGCTTTTTTATTAATGTATAATTCTAATTAAGCGTGAATTTCATCTGCAGAAAAATGGAAGTCTCCTTCAATTTTAGCATTCTCATCGCTATCAGAACCATGTACTGCATTTGCAGAAATATCAGTTGCATAAATTTTTCTGATAGTACCTTCAGCAGCTTCTGCTGGATTAGTTGCACCGATTAAAGTTCTAAAATCTTCAACTGCATTATCTTTTTCTAAAATAGCAGCTACAATAGGTCCTGAAGACATGTAATCAACTAACTCACCATAAAAAGGTCTTTCTTTATGAACTGCGTAAAATTCTCCAGCTTTTTCTTTAGAAAGCTGTGTGTATTTCATTGCAACGATTTTAAATCCTGCATCGTTAATCATTTTTAAAATTCCACCGATTGCATTTTTTTCAACTGCATCAGGCTTAATCATTGTAAAAGTTCTGTTTGTTGCCATTATATAAATTTTTTATTGACGTTTTTAATTTGCGGCAAAAATAATATAATCTGTTTGACTATGAGTATATGGTTGCAATTAAATTTCTGTTACCACCATTGTTGCGAAATTCACATAAATAAATACCTTGCCAAGTCCCTAAGTTTAATCTATGGTTTGTTATAGGAATAGTTATTGAGCTTCCTACCATACTAGATTTTATATGGGCTGGCATATCATCACTACCTTCAAAGGTATGTTTGTAAAAGGTTTCATTCTCTTTCACAATATGGTTAAAACTACTTTCAAAATCTTCTAAAACAGTAGGGTCAGCATTTTCATTAATGGTTAATCCTGCAGAAGTATGTTTAATAAATAAAGTTAAAATGCCTTTTTCTGGTAAATCAACTTTATCTAAAACTTCAGAAGTTATGATGTGAAAGCCTCTAGTTTTAGCAGCTAATGAAAATTCAATTTGATGAATCATATTATTTCTTCTCTACAGTTTTAACGTTATCAGTAATAACTCTTTCAATCATCATTCTTCTAGGGTCAATAGCTGCTTTTACAGGAATTGAATCTACTTCAATGGTAAAGCTTAATTCATTTTTATTAAACTTAACTCTATCTTGATATACTAAGTTTTTCTCATCATTATCAGAATATATTCCAATATCAACCCAGTCATTCATGTCTACTTTAATTTCGTTCCCGATAGTATCAGCTTTTAATTTGTAAGCCTCAATATCCATAGTTACTTGATATTTTCCATTAGAATTCTCTTTATAAGTTGCCTCTTTTAATCGGTAATCGTATAAAGTAATCTCTTTAAACCAATCATCAATTAAATAATTTAATGAATCAGGAACTTGTTTTTCTAAATGCTCTAAAAAGTCTAGAGATGTAGGGTAGGGAGGTTCTTTGTATCTGTACGCTTCTAAAAATGATTTAAGCGCATTATTCACTTTTTCTTCACCAATATAATCTTGTAAAGCATAAAGTATAACACTTCCTTTTCCATAATGGATATATGTTTGATTTTCTACTTTATAAAGAGGTAATTCTTTTTCAACTTCACCACTTCGTCCTCTTAAATATCTGTTAAAATCATACTTTAAGAATTTCTTCATTTGTATATCATCGTCATTTAATGATTCTTTCATTACCATTAATGAAGAATATTCAGAGAAACTCTCGGTAAGCATTGTTGCACCTTGCATTTTTGCAGAAATTTCTTGGTGAGCCCACCATTGATGCGCCATTTCGTGTGCAATAACTGCATCAATTACATTGTTATCATCTTCATCTTCTAGATTTACAATAAATCCAAATGCTTCAGAATAAGGCATTGTTCCTGGAAAAGCTTGTGCGAAAGTAGCATATCTGGGAAACTCAATAATTCTAGCTTGCTTATGAAAATAAGGGCCAAAATTTTCGGTGTAATACTTTAATGATTTCTCTACCGCTTTAGACATCATTTCAATGTTATAAGGGTGAGATTCATCGTAATAAATTTCTATGTCAATTCCATTCCATTTTTTTCGAGAAACTTCATACTCAGCAGACATAAAGTTGAAAAAATTAAGAGAAGGATGATCTACTTTATAGTGGTAATAGTTTCTACCATTTTCTGACCATTCCTTAACTAAAGAACCTGGAGCAATAGCCATTTGATCTGAAGAAGTTGAAATTATTGTTTCTACATTTACCCAATCTGCAGCAGCATCAGATATATAGTTGCTATGGCATAACCTTCCACAATTAGCAGTTAAATCTGGCATTCTCTTTTTAGGTTTTAAGTCATACTTTTTACGGTCATTCTTATCGTTTATTTCATATCTATCGTTGTAACCTAAAGAAGGTAAGATTGCGTAGTTGTTTATAAAAGTTCCGTTTTTAGCAACACTAGTATTACTCACATTATTTTCAAACCCTTTAGATATATAAGAAGCTTCAACTAATAACACCATTCTTTCTTTGGGTGCTAAAGGCTCTTTTAGTTTGTAAATTAGGTAACCTAAGTCTTCATCTTCAAAAACTAACTCAGCACCTTTTATATGTAACTTCATATTCCAGTCGGCATCAATAGTATAATGTAAAGAGTCAATAGCTCGGTTAGATTTGTTTTGAAGAACTAAACCTGAAGCAGCCAATAATTTTCTTTTTTCAGGGTAAATGTTAACAATATATTTAGCGTCAGTAATTACAGGTTGGTTAATTCCTTCATATTTTTTGTATTTCTTTTCATAATCAACTTGTCCTTGCTCAATTTCATCACTTGTTTTATAAGTATTTAAAACCTTGGTATTGTAATAAACATAACTACCGGTTGATATCCATAATAATAGTAAAGCGGTAAAACCAAGTGCATATTTTTTAGTAAAATGTTTTTTAGCAGATTTCAATCTGTTTTTAAACCCAGATGTAACACCTCTTACCCAAATTACGCCTGCAAAACCAAGTAAAACTAGGCCAAATAAAATCCAATAAAGGTTAAACCAATTAGACGATTCTAATGCAGCGCCAAACCCATTCATATCCGAATACATATAAGATGGAGAAGAGCCAAAATCTATCATATGAGATTGCCAATCGAAAATCAACATCAATATTCCCGTAAAGAATAACATGATAATTGATACAAAGTAGGCTACATATTTACTGTTAATAATTACTTGAATAAATATTAAAGCTGCTGACCAGATAATATAAGTAGGTAATGTTCCGAATATAAAATCTTGTAAGTAAACTCCAATTTCAATATTAGTGTAACCATTTGCTAATTGATAAAAAATAGAAATGACAATGAACAAAAGGTTTAATATACTGGATAAACAGATTAATGATAATGTTTTTGCAGAAAGCGATATCATTGAATTGTGAGGAGTACTGTCAATTACTTCATTGATTTTACTTCCTCTGTCTCTCCAAACTAATTCGCCACTAAAAAACACCAAGATAATAAGTACGAAAAAGCCAGCAATACCACCAACGGCTTCCATCATCTTATAAGTAACAGGGTATGATTTTAGTCCAAAGTATTCAAAACCTCCCCACATAGTAAGGATAAGTATTAATATACTTATGATGAATAAAATTTTAAAGGTGCTACTTCTTAATATGCTATAGAAGTTCAATTTAAAAAAGCTTTTAAACTGACTTAGATTGCTTTCCTTTTTTGGAATGTCATTAACTTCTAACTCATTTATAGTTGATTCAGAAATAATAGTTTCTTGTTTCTTTTGTTTTTTTACTCGTTTGTTTTTGGCAACAAAACTAAATGAGAAGTAAG
>CBDUPT010000141.1:0-6928 GCA_965369165.1 uncultured Flavobacteriales bacterium
GCATTTGCCAATATATCATATCTTTTGGAGTGTAAAGCTCTACTAGCTTAATATTAAAAGGGTATGCTATGGTATCATTGTTTCCATCTCGTAAACAGTTCTTAGCTCCATATATTTTCGTGCCTTGGTTACCAATTATCGTGTCGTTGGATGGTCCAGTAATTAAAAAGTCTTGTTCTTGTTGTTTCTTTTGATCCAGATACGTGTTAATTGGTTCGTAAGCAGTTAATTGTTCTGGTTCAGGTGTTTCAATTCTATCTTTTTTACAACTAAAGATTAATACAGTTGCAGTAATAGCAGAAATAGTAATTAGACTTAATTTTTTCATAATTATTAATTTTAATAAGCAGGGCAAATATACATGTTTTTCATTCGACCTGGATTTCTATATCCTCCTTTATCATTCTGGCAACCAAATATATAAAGTAAACCTAAACGAAGGTGTGTTTCTTGAAATTTTATATTATATCTATATTCTAAAAACGGGCGTAAGCACTTATTGGTTGTAATTCCGGCTCCACCTTCTAAATTCCAATTGGTAGAGGAAGCTCCTTCTAAAGCTGAAGAACTTGCATTACTCCAATTATTATAGCCTCCATGAGCCATTAAATACCAATTAAATGTGTTGCCTCTTATTACTTTCGCTTCAATACTCAGTCCTAGTGTCCATTCGGAAATAGACCCTATAAATAAAGAGTAATAAGAAAATTGAGGTACATAGCTAATAGTGTTATTTGGGAAGAAGTTAACTCTTGCTCCAACCCCTAAGCTTTCAGATTGAAAATTCCACATGGCAGAACCACCAACCCCAATCTTTTGGGTATATCCAGATAAATAAATGGTAAGGAATAGAAGTATTAGAAAGGTTTTTTTCATTTGTGGTTAATTGCTCAACAATTATACCAATAATTTGCGCCAAAAACTATTTAATTATCATTCCGTCTCCCATTTCAATAATGCGGTCAGTTTTATTAGCAAAGTCTAAATCATGAGTTACTACTAATAACGATAGGTTTTGTTCAACACTTAATTCTTTAAAGATATTAAAAACATTGTCAGCATTATGGCTGTCAAGATTTCCTGTAGGTTCATCTCCCATAATTATAGTTGGGTTATTAATAAGTGCTCTTGCTATGGCTACTCTTTGTTTTTGTCCTCCAGAAATTCTAGATGCTTTTTTTAGAGCTTGTTCGTGAATATCTAATAATCGAAGCTTCTCCATTGCATCATGTTCAATTTCTTGTAAAGATTTGATGCCCAATTTTTTTGCAGGAAGCATTACATTTTCTAAAATAGAAAATTCAGGCAATAAGTAATGAAATTGAAATACAAAACCGATATGTTGATTTCTAATAGCGGAAAGTTCGTTTTTAGTTTTACCTGTTATTAATTCATTGTTTAAATAAACCTCTCCCTCATAATCGGTATCCATGGTTGATAGGATATAGAGTAGGGTCGATTTACCACATCCAGATTTCCCCATTATTGAAGTGAACTCACCTTCATTAATACTGAAGTTAATATCTTTTAAAGCTTGAAATAAAACAGGCTTTCGAAAATATTTATTAATATTTTTTGCTTCAAGTACTTTCATTTATTGGCCTCTAATTATTTCTACAGGATCTATTTTTTGAGCTTTTCGAGCTGGTAAGTAACCAGCTAAAAAGGTGGATACAATAGCAAACACAATTCCTATGATATAATATATAGGATCAAAGTTAACAGGATAAGTCTCTATTGTTGGTAACGCTTCAGTTTCAAATGGGGCGCCATCAATTAAAACGGAAACTCCATATCCTACAACCAAACCAATAATACCACCAACAAGTCCGATAATCATAGCTTGGCTAATAAATATTACCTTAACATCAAAACCAGAGAACCCTGTAGCTTTTAAAATGGCGATGTCATTCATTTTTTCATAAATCATCATATTTAGGATATTATATATTCCAAATCCAGCAACAATTAATAAAGTAATAGAAACAGCATAACTGATAAGATTTCTAATATCACTACCTGTTTCAAATTGAGCATTAGCAGTATTAATATCAATTGCAGTAATACCGAATTGTTTGCTAATTTCTTTTGCCATAGTTAAAGATTCGTCAATAGCGTGAAGTTTTAAGTTAACATCTGTGATGTAGTTTTTGTTCTCACCAAGTATTCGTTGTGCTGTACTTAGGTTCACATAACTTTGAATATTATCAACTTCTGCTAATCCACTTTGGTAGAAACCTACAATTTTAAGCGGTATTATTTCTCCCTTAGAAGTAGCTAGTTGGACTTTGTCGCCTATTTTGAGGGATAGCTTGTTTGCGGCTCCAATACCCATTAAAATTCCATTGATGTTGTTTTTAAGTGCTCTAGCATTCCCATCAATTAGGTAGTCATCAAAGTTAAATAGTTTAGCTTCCATAATTGGATCTACGCCTGATATCATACCATTAAGCTCAATAGCCCCACCCAAATAAAATACTTGTGCTTGAACTTGAGAAGTAAGTCCTTTAACTCGATTATCTTTTTTAAGATAATTCATAATAGGAAGAGCGTTATGTATTTTTGAAGGAGTGTTTTTAGGTTTGATAGAGCTAATTACATTCATATTTCCTTTAAGTCCTTCATAAAGAATTGAGGGTTGGTTGGCTGAAGGTTTTATTTCATTGTAAATATGAATATGAGGAGTTCTATTGGTTACCAATCCATCTAACATAGCATTTAAACCAGTCATAAAACTCATCAAAATGATATAAGCACCAATACCAAAGGTTACTCCAAGTGCAGCTATACTTGATTGTTTAACTCTAGAAAACAAATGTGTTTTAGAAATACCTAATATGATGCTTAGCCATTTCACTCTTCAGGGAAATAAATTATATCGTCTTTAGTAATTCCTGATAAGACTTCTATTAAATCTAAACTTTCTAATCCTGTTGTTATTTCAACTATCCCATTATCCGTTTTCACATGATTGTCGTCAATTAAATAAGCTTTAGGAATGGTTAAAGCATTAGATTTTTCACTAATTAAAATATTTGCTTCTCCTGAAAGGCCTGGATATAGTTTGTTAGGAATATCAATAAATCGAGCTTCAACTTTAAATGTTTGAGAGCGGCTGTTTTTTTGAGGATATATTTTGGTGATGTTAGCTTTAAAAACTTTCTTCCCATACGCATCTATTGTTATTAATGCTGTTTGATTTTCTTTAAGTTTAATAATATCAACTTCATCTATAAGTAATTCTGCTATAAATTCTTTACTATGACCAACCATAGCTATAGCTTGTTGAGCTGAAATAATTTCCCCAGGTTTCTTGTAGATTGAGTAAACGGTTCCTTTAATTTTACTTTCAATAGTAAAATCGTTGGTAAGGGTTAGGGAAGCATCATAACTGTTAATTGCTTGTTGGTACTGTTGCTTAAGTTGAGAAGAAGTTCTATTAAATTTATTAAGTAAAGTTTTTACAGTGCTCTTAGAAGTTTCATATTGAAGCTTACGATTATCATAATCAATTTTACTACCTATCTTCTGGTTCCATAAATTCTTTTGTCTAATATAATTTAAGCTGTCGCTAGATAATTTTAGTTGGGCTAACTTTATTTCATTTATTAAATCTGTTAAAACAGCATTATCTCCTTTATAATTATCTCTAGCAATGTCCATAGCTAGTTTTGCATTTTGGGCATTTAATTTAGGATTGTTGTTAGTGATTTGAAACAATTCTTGTCCAATATTAACCTCATCTCCTTCGTTTACTAATTGCTTGTCTAATATTCCTGTTACTGAAGAAAATACTTCATACATGCTATCAGGTTGAATAGTGACAGAAGAGTATACCGACTCGGTGATGGTTTTAATTTCAGGAGAAATTGTATTTTCAACTTCTTCAGAACAACCTAGCAGAGAAATAGCTATAATTATAAATGTTATCTTTTTTATCATAATACAAAGTTACTCAACAGACAATAATTAAAAATGATAAGTGTCAATCATTATTCAACAAATAAAACTAACCCTTTTAAGTATTCCCCTTCTGGATGATAAATATTTACTGGGTGATCGGCAGGTTGGGAGAGGTGGTGTAAAACTCTAACATTTCTACCAACTTCAATTGCAGCAGCAGTAATGGTATCATAAAATAATTTACGGTTAACAGCTTGTGAGCAAGAGAATGTAAATAAGATTCCGCCTAGTTTAATTTGTTTCAATGCCATTGCATTTAAACGTTTGTACCCTTGTATAGCATTGTGTTTTGCTTTTTGATTCTTCGCATAAGCTGGAGGGTCTAAAATAATTACATCATAATCTATGGTGTTTTCTTTCAGATAATCCATAGTGTCAGAAACAAATGATTGATGGTTTTTTAAACCGTTTAGTTTAATATTAGCATCTGTTAAATCTATTGCTTTTTGAGAGCTATCAACAGAGTGAACTTCTTTTGCACCTGCTTTTAATGCAAATACAGAAAAGCCTCCTGAATAACAAAAGGTGTTTAATACTTTTTTGTTATTACTAAAGTCAGCAATCAGTTTTCTGTTTTCTCTTTGATCTAAAAAGAAGCCTGTTTTTTGACCATTAATCCAATCTAAGTTAAACTGATTACCATACTCTAAGCCAATAACTTGTGGTTCTCCGTTTTGGTAGATGTATTCGTTTTCAACTTCTTCGTCCGTTTGTTTGGCTAAACTTTCAGCACTTTTGTTATAAATAGCTGTTAACTTACCTCCATAAACCTTTTGTAAAGCTTTACTAATTTCATCTAAAGCATTATAAATACCAATAGCGTGTGCTTGAATTACGGTTGTTCCATTATAAAAATCTATAATTAAACCTGGAACACCATCGCCTTCGGCATGCATTAAGCGATACATGTTGGTAGAAGGATTGTCGGTTAACCCTAAACTCTTTCTTACATCAAAAGCAGCTTGTATTTTTTTGTTCCAAAATGCTTGGTTAATGGCAGTTTTAACAAATGATACAATACGTACAGCAATAGTTCCATCACTAAAGTATCCTAATGCTAAAAAATTGTTTTTATAATCAACCACTTCAACTAATTCCCCTATTTGTGGAGCTTCACCATCATCACTAATAATTCGGTTTATAGCACCAGAAAACAACCATGGGTGTTTTCTTTTTAAAGATTGTTCTTTGCCTTTGTTTAATACAATAGATTTTAATTCCATTTTGCAAAGATGAGTAAAAGAACGTTAATCATTAACTATTATTAACATTTATAATTTACGATTAGCGGAAGTATGGATTATATTTGAATATGTCTAAAAAGGTAAAAAAGAAAACAAGCAAGGAGGATAAAGTTTCTAACTTTTCTGGTGGGTTAAATTCATTTGCTACTATAATGGAATTTGTGCTAACAATTATAGCTTTTTTCTAACTTTTGAAAAGACTAATTATTCGTTCAATCAAAAAGGCATAAAACAATGTGTTAAAAAGTAGTCCGAAGAAAAAAGTAACTATAAATCTACCACCACTATCAGAAGTCATGAAATCCCATAAGAGATTATGAGATGGAAACCTAAATACATTAAATAAATAGCCAATATAATAAGCTGCTTCACTATTTGTACCTTCTTCAACTGTCCAATAACAAAACATGGATACTATACTTAATAAACCAATAGGTATTGCTATAACAATAATTAAGGAGATATTAATTTTCTTTAACATAGCGATATTTAGAGAATAATAACTGGATTAAACGCTTTGGACTATACTAGTAAATCGTGTTATTTATTAAAACGAAAGGAGGGAAGCAATTATTTTAAATGAGTGGAGCGGTTTTGTTAAAGGGGGTTAAAATTGTTAGTTGGGTCTCTATTTTTTCTTGCGAAAGCCAATATTATGTTTCTCCATATATTTAATTAATTCACCAGATTCAATAACATCGAAAACTTTTGATTTAGCATCTTTTAAATTTTTATATGGAGTTTTACTGCGCATAACATCTATTCTTATATAATAATCAAATCCTTCATTTATTATTTCGACTTCAAATGAACTTTGTTTTATAGTAAAAGTGTTGTATTCTTCTCTCCATCTTGAGGAATTTAAAAATCGATTCTTTCTACTTTCATATTTTTTTGCTGATTCCATTTGATTTGATGCTATTTCTGAATCCGTCAAGTTGTCACAACATAAAGTGCCTACTTCAAGAGTTCCCCAATTTTTATGATGAATTAAAAATATATATCTTATAGCTGTCCCACAGTTTTCACAGCATCCATTTAATTCACCTAAATCCTCATCACCAATATATTCCCATCCAGTTTTTGGTTTAATTATACCGTGTTCTTCAGCATGACAACCTTTACATAATGTAATACAATCTTTTGTTGCATATTCCCACGGTTTCCTACCTTTTATATAGATTTTATGATGAACTTGAAGGGTGACTTCATTTTCTTCTCTTTTACATTTTGAACATTTAAATCCATCTAATTCAATTACATGTTCTCTGAATTCTTTCCACTCACTTTTTTGATATAACTTCATAGTCAGTCTTTTATAAAATGTAAATCAATTTTTTATATTGCAAAAATCACTCCGTTTTTTTTCTGTTCAAAGTGCAAAATGTATATGATTTGTAGCTAATTAGTTATAAACTATAGACAATTAGTTATAAAGTTGATTATTAAAACAAAAAAGTAGCTTCATTCCGTGCTTGACACGAAATCTTCTTATTAATAGTTTCTCTCTTGGGAGGATGCTGAATCAAGTTCAACATGATGTAGGTTGTTTTTTTTATTTTTAGGAAAAGAGAAAATGATGTTAATTACAAACATCCTAATATAATCTCACCAGCTTCTTGTAGTTGTGCTTTGGTAATGCTTAGTGGTGGTGATAAACGAAATGCCGTTGGGGTAGATAAAAACCAAAAACCAATTAAGCCTTTCTCTAAACAAGCTTT
>CBDUPT010000142.1:0-6925 GCA_965369165.1 uncultured Flavobacteriales bacterium
GCCCAGTACTTTTGCCACTTTTCTTCTATCTCGTTAAATTGATATTGCATCGTTAATAAGTCTTTAAATGTGCAGCGAAATTAACAATATTTAAGAGTAATTTTGAACAAATCTGTTGCTAATCAACGGCTTTAATGTTAGTTTAGCAGCTCTATTAACTGTATATGTCAAAATCAGGAAATAAACAAACAGCAAAAAGGTTACGAACAAGTTACCTTACTACTATTATAAGTATTTCTTTAGTGTTGTTTATGCTCGGAATTTTAGGGTTGATTTTATTAAATGCCAATCAAATTTCTAATCACGTAAAAGAGAATATTGGTTTTTCTATTATTTTAGATAAAGGGGTTAAGCAACAAGAGATAAAACACATTAAAGACTTGTTAGATGCAGAAGTTTATGTGAAAGACATTGTTTATATCGATCCTGATGCTGCCGCTAAAGAATTTCAAGAAGCATTAGGTGAAGATTTTGTAGAGTTTATTGGAGAAAATCCTTTATTGCCTTCTTTTGATGTGAAGTTAGCTGCAGAATATGCTAATCCAGATAGCTTAGCAGCTATTGAAGCAGAACTTTTAGAAAACACTAAAATTAAAGAAGTGTTTTATCAGCCAGATTTGGTTGAGGCGGTAAATACTAACATGAAAAAAATTAGCTTTTACCTTTTAGGGTTTAGTGGATTGTTGTTGATTATTGCAATGGCGTTAATTAATAATACCATTCGGTTGTCTATTTATTCTAAACGATTTGTAATAAAAACCATGCAACTGGTTGGAGCAAGACACTCTTTTATTAGAAGACCTTTTGTAATGAGAGGAATTGGAAATGGATTGGTTGCAGCATTTATTGCAATAGGACTAATTGTTACCTTTTTATATTATTTGCAACAACAGTTTCCTGAGTTAATCAACTTTAAAGATATAGAGCTTTACGGAGCGCTATTTATTATAGTAGTAATTTTAGGAATTATTATATCGTGGATTTCTACTAATTTAGCAGTCCGCAAATATTTACGAATAGAAACTGGCGACCTTTACTAACAAGCAATGCTTGTTGATAATTATTGCGGAACGGTTCCTTTAAAACAACAATACCTCACTTTTGTGAGATTGAATTATAAATTGAGAGTTATGAGTGAAGAGAACAAATTAAATCAAGATTTTGCCTTTGGCAAAAAGAATTATATATTAATAGCTGCAGGAACATTGTTAACTATTATAGGTTACTTTTTAGTTTCTGGTGGAGGTTCAGATGACCCAGCTGTTTTTAGTGAAGAGTTATTTAATGCACAAAGAATGTATGTTGCTCCAATTATGATTTTAGGAGGTTTAGGAGTTGTGGCTTGGGGAATTCTTAAAAAATCTGAAGATTAACACCCGTCATTGCGAGCATTTTTCGAAAGCAAAAAAGAGAAGCAATCTTTTAGAGACACTTCGATAAACTCAGTGTGACAATCATTTATCAATAAAAATTTATGACAACATTTGACGCTATTATTTTAGGTATTGTTCAAGGATTAACTGAATTTTTACCTGTAAGTAGTAGTGGTCATTTAGAATTAGCCAAAGTTATTTTGGGAGGTGATTCTGTACCTCAAGAAAGTATGTTGATGATTGTTGTTTTGCATGCAGCAACAGCTTTAAGCACCATTGTAGTTTTCAGAAAAGATTTATTGAGTATCATAAAAGGCTTATTTCAATTCAAAAATAATGATGAATTGAAGTTTTCTTTAAATGTTGTTGTTTCAATGATTCCTGCTGCTGCTGTTGGAGTATTATTAGATGAAGAAATTGAAGCTTTTTTTGGAGGTAAAATATTGCTAATTGGTTCAATGCTATTGGTTACAGCAATACTTTTAATTTTTGCAGATAAAGCAAAAAGTACTGACAAAAAAGTAGGGGTAGGGCATGCAATTATTATTGGAATATCACAAGCAATTGCAATTTTTCCAGGTATTTCTAGGTCTGGAGCTACCATTTCAACTTCGGTTTTATTAGGTATAGATAGAGAGAAAGCAGCACGTTTTTCTTTTATTATGGTGTTGCCATTAATTTTAGGAAAAATGGCTAAAGATATTTTAGATGGAGCTTTTGATGATGTAAGTGGTTCGATAGCAACTTATATAATTGGGTTTATTGCTGCATTTATTACAGGTATTTTAGCTTGTACTTGGATGATTAAATTAGTAAAAAATAGCAAGTTAAAATACTTTGCTTTTTATTGTGCAATAGTTGGTATGATTGCGATAACGTATAGTTTTCTTAATTAAAAAATACTCCTGTAGTCCTCTCAAAGGGACATTAATAAAAGATAATGGAAGCTCCACAAAATAAATTTCAAACAGGACAAATTCTTTTAATTGATAAGCCTTTAACTTGGACCTCATTTAATGTGGCTAATAAAATAAAGTGGCTCATTAAAAAAGAGTTTAAGCTCAGAAAAATAAAAGTTGGTCATGCAGGAACTCTAGATCCTTTAGCTACAGGTTTGCTCGTGATTTGCACTGGTAAATTCACCAAAAGAATTAACGAAATACAAGGTGCTGAAAAAGAATACACAGGTGTAATCACTTTGGGAGCAACAACACCTTGTTATGATTTAGAGAAAGATGTTGATGAAGAGTTTCCTACCAATCATATTACGGAAGAACTAATACAGAAAACGGCAAAATCATTTTTAGGAGAGCAAGAACAAGTTGCGCCAATTCATTCTGCAAAAAAAGTTGATGGAAAAAGAGCTTATGAATATGCTCGATTAGGTGAAGAGGTCGAGTTAAAATCTAACACTATTACTATAAAAGAATTTGATGTTGAGTTTTGTGATTGTCCTGTTATTGAACAATTTGAAGACTCTAAAATAAATCAAGCACCAGCATACCAAAAAGGTGTTCACATTAAATTTAGAATAGTTTGTACCAAAGGAACGTATATCCGTTCTATTGCTCGTGATTTTGGATTAAGAGTGGATTCAGGTGGACATCTTTCTCAATTAAGAAGAACACGAATAGGTGAATATAAAATTGAGGATGCTTTAACGATTAATGATTTAGAGAATCTTTTTTAAGATGTCATTTATTTCATCAGCATTATCATAAACCATCAAATGTCCACCGTTTTTGATGAAAAAATTATTGTTGGGTAATTCCCATTTTTGAACTAATTCATCTTTTGTTCCTAAAATGTTAATTAGCTCCAATTTTAGATTGTCTATAAATTTACTTTTTCTGATTTGTTTCAACGACCATTTAATAAGTTTTGGATCAGTATCTCGCATCATTTCCATCAAGCCCTCTTTTGCTTCAGCTGAAACATTACCAAAACCCTTTACGGCTTGTTTGTCGATAAACTTTAATTTAAAATTAGGTATAAGATTGTAAAGTCTTAAATCTAATAAGAATTTTAAATGAGCTTTTAAACCATTCTTATCTTGAAAGCTTGAAAGTAAAATGACTTTTTCAGCTGAGGCTTGTCTGGCTATTTCTATAGCAGCTAAGCCACCAAAAGACAACCCTAAAACTATATCATCATCATTAATATCATGTCCTTTTATAAGTCTAGCAATATAATTGCTAAAAGTTTCATTGGGCAAATTAGGTATCCATTCTAAAAAAACATTTTGATAATTATCAAATTCTTGAATTTTTGTAAATGCTCTACTGTCTGCTCCTAGTCCAGATATAAAGTAGATTTTAGGCATATTATTTTAACGTTTCTCCCCGCCTAAGGCGGGAGATTAAGAGGGGCTTTTACTCTCCTAACAATTCAAACAACTCATCTAATTTAGGGGTAAGAATAACTTCTATTCTTCTGTTCTTTTTTCTTCCGTCAGCAGTGTTACTTAAATCTAAAGGCAAGTACTCACTTCTACCAGCAGCAGTTAAACGTTTAGGGTCAACCTTGCTGTTTTTAGTCATAATTTTAACAACTGAAGTAGCACGTTTTACGCTTAAATCCCAGTTGTCTTCAATGTCTCCTTTGCTTTTTAGTGGAACATTATCTGTGTGGCCTTCAACTACAATATTAATATCTGTACTTGTTTCTAAAACTTTAGCTAATTTTTTAAGCGCATCAACACCTCTGCTTCCAACTGAATAACTTCCTGAAGCAAACAATAAGCTTTCATCTAAAGAAACGTAAACTTTTCCATTTTTTTCTTCAATGGTTAAGCCATTGTTTTCAAAGCCAAGTAATGCTTCTTTTAATTTTTTCTTTATAGCGGCTAGTTTCTCATCTTTAGCATTAATTAGTGCCTCTAATTCTTTTACACGTTTTTCGCGAGCTTCTAAATCAGCCATTAATTGATTTAATTTTTCTTCTTTCTTTAATAAAGAAGCTTCTAAAGCACGTAAGGCATCCTCTTGGTTTTGTAAATCTTCTTGTGTTTTTTGTAGTTGTTTCATTAGTTTATCAGTAGCCGATTTGCTTTTAGCAGATTCTTTACTGTTTTGCTCAACTAATAAGTCATAAGTTTTTTTAAGATTTTCGTAGTTAGCAGTAGCCATGCCTCCCTTAGTTTTTTCATTTGCTATTCCTTCTTTTAGACTGGCTATTTTCTTTTCTAATTCTACTATAGATGAGTTTAATTCTTGATTTTGCTCTTCTAATGTTTGGTTATTCAATTTTAAAGCAGCCAATTCATCAGCACATGCTTGTTGTTTTGCTTTTAATTCTTCGTATTTTTTTGCAGGAACACAAGAAAAAAGTAACCCACCAATAAGGGCATAAACTAAATAATGTTGTTTTAAAGCCATCAATATTTCTTTTTTTATACAATAATATCCTTTAATATTGCAGTAATATTAAGGGGTTGAGCTTATTTATAAACACCTAATTATTAAAAACAATTAGATTATAAAATGTGTTTTGCAGTATTAAATAAATTCCTACCTTTGCAAACTTTCACTTAAAAAGTAGGTTTTGAGAGCATTAAGTGATTTTATAATAAAGTTTGAAGGGTTAAAACAAGGAACTCACATTTATGAGTTTGATGTTGATGCCAAGTTCTTTGAGGAGTTTGATTGTGATGAATTTATTAAAGCAACTATAAATGTTGATTTAGAATTTGAAAAACAATCGACTATGATGTTGTTAAATTTTGATTTTTATGGAACTGTAACTGTTCCTTGTGATAGATGTTTAGATGAAGTTGATGTGAATGTTGAAGGGGAAGAAAAATTAATTTTAAAATTTGGCTCAGAAGCTTATCAAGAAACAGAAGAAATAGTAATTCTGCCAGATAATGCATTTGAGATTAATTTAGCAGCATATATTTATGAATTTATAATGGTAAATATTCCTCAAAAAAGAGTACATGATGAAGGCTTGTGTAATCAAGATGTGCTCGATGAATTAGAAAAGATTGAAGAAAAAGAAGATAATGAGATAGACCCAAGATGGTCAACATTAAAAGATATTAATATCAAAAAATAAGTAAAATGGCACATCCTAAAAGAAAGACATCGAAGCAGAGAAGAGATAAAAGAAGAACGCATTATAAAGCGGTAGCACCAACTATGTCTAGTTGTTCAAACTGTGGAGCACCAACATTATACCATAGAGTTTGTGGTGAGTGTGGTTTTTACAGAGGAAAACAAGCTATAGACAAAGAGGTAGCACTTTAGTCTTCTTTTCCTGAAAATAGATTAAAAAATTAAAGAAACTTACTGATTCATCTTTATGAATCAGTAAGTTTTTTGTTTTATATGAGTATAGAACAGATATATTTTATACTTTCGTTTGTTCAATTCGCTAATTAAATATTATGAGTAGAACTACTGCCGCAATTACAGCGGTTAATGGATATGTTCCTGATTATGTTTTAACCAATAAAGAGTTAGAAACAATGGTAGATACCACTGATGAGTGGATAACCTCCAGAACAGGAATTAAAGAAAGAAGAATATTAAAAGGTGAAGGGCAAGGCTCTTCTGTTATGGGAGCTATAGCCGTAAAAGGTCTTTGCGAAAAACGAGGGATTTCTCCAGAAGAGATAGACTTAATTATTTGTTGTACAGTTACAGCAGATCATATTTTCCCAGCAACAGCTAATATTATTTCAGATAAAGTAGGGGCAAAAAATGCCTTTGGTTTTGATGTTAATGCAGCTTGTTCAGGTTTTTTATATGGTTTAGTAACAGGTTCAAAATTTGTTGAATCTGGGTCTCACAAAAAAGTGGTAGTTGTTGGAGTAGATAAAATGTCGGCAATAGTTGATTATGAAGACAGGGCTACTTGTATTATTTTTGGAGATGGTTGTGGCGCTGTATTATTAGAGCCAGATGAAGAAGGCTTTGGAATTAAAGATTCAATTTTAAGAAGTGATGGTTCTGGATTTCAATACCTACACCAAAAAGCAGGAGGTTCTGCTTATCCACCAACATTAGATACCGTAAAAAATAAAGAACATCACATTCATCAAGAAGGACAAGCAGTATTTAAGTTTGCTGTTACCAACATGGCTGATGTGTCTGCTGAAATAATGGAAAGAAATAATCTTTCTTCTGATGATGTAGCTTACTTAGTTCCTCATCAAGCAAACAAAAGAATTATAGATGCGACTGCTCGTAGAATGGGAGTAGGGGATGAAAAAGTGATGTTGAACATACAAAAGTATGGAAATACAACATCTGGTACTATTCCTTTATGCCTATGGGAATGGGAAAGCAAACTAAAAAAAGGAGATAATATTATTTTAGCTGCTTTTGGAGGAGGATTTACTTGGGGTTCTATATGGATTAAATGGGCCTACAATTCTTAAATAAATAAGTAATTTTAACACAATTAAATTATTAAAATCAATATAAATTATGAAGCCAACAGAAATTCAAGATTTAATAAAATTTGTTGCTAAATCGGGTGTTAGTGAAGTTGAGATTGAAGATAAAGATTTTAAAATCACAATTAAAACAACTCCACATAAAAAAGGG
>CBDUPT010000143.1:0-6907 GCA_965369165.1 uncultured Flavobacteriales bacterium
CGTTACTAAAATCATTCTTATCCTGCCAAAAGCCTGGCCACATATTTTCCAACAATATCAAACTCTAAGTTTACTTTATTGCCTATTTGTAACGTATTAAATGTTGTATACTCTTTAGTATAAGGAATAATACAAACTGAAAATTGATTTTCTTTAGAGTTAACCACTGTTAGGCTAACGCCATTTATCGTTATAGAGCCTTTTTCTACAGTAACATTTCCTTTTGTTTCATATTCAAAAGAATACATCCAACTTCCATCTTGCTCTTCTAAACCAATACAAGTAGCTGTTTGATCAACATGCCCTTGAACCACATGTCCATCAAAACGTCCATTAGCCAACATTGCTCGTTCAAGATTTACTAAATCACCAACAGCAAGTTCTCCAATGTTAGACTTATCTAATGTTTCTTTAATTGCTGTAACGGTATAAACATCACCATCAATAGCTACAACAGTTAAGCAAACGCCATTGTGAGCTAAACTTTGGTCAATTTTTAGCTCGTTTGTAATTGAGCTTTTTAATGAAAAATGAGTATTTTCTCCTTCTTGTTGGATACCAACAACCTCTCCTAATCCTTCTATTATTCCTGTAAACATATTATGGTTTTGAACCCCCTTTATTACTGATTAAACTAACATAGCCTTTTAATATTCTTGGTTGAATTCCATTCAAACAATACTCATTAACAGTGCAAATATAATAGTAAGTTCCATCTGTACATTGCATGTTATTTTCCTGATTTGTACCATCCCATAAGATATCAGGATTTGTTGTTTGAAACACCAAATTACCCCACCTATTAAATATTTCAACATATACACTTTCAACAAAACTATAAGGAAATGGTTGAAACAAATCATTGTGCCCATCAGTTCCAGGAGTAAAAACATTAGGCAATTCATAGTTTAAACAAGCACCTTGTTCGTTTTCATCTATATTGGATATACACCCACTATTCCCCTCGCAAGCACCATTAGGGTTATCTATACAAACAGAATCACTATATAGACTTTCATTACCAACAGAATCAACCCCAGTTATTACGTAACATCCAACTATTGATAATAAATCACTATGTAAATAAGATGAATCTGTTCCATTAGGAATATTGGCAATTAACATATATTCCCCATTAATTGAATCTTTTTTATAGATATTAAATTGTAAAACATCATCTGCACAACCAGGGTTAAAGTTTTTCCAATTTAACAGGTTGCTTTGTTGCTCACAATCTACCTCAATACACAACTCTGGAGGACAAGGGGAAATATTATCTTCTGGCTGCCCACAAATTTCTTGAGAATAATTAATAATAGGGTCTATTGTTCCAGGTGCGGAGTAGCCCCCAATACTTTTAACTTTATAACAATACGTTTGCAGGTTAACCAACCCCGTATCTGTATAACTTGAATTTGTTGTAACATCTAATGAATCATAATTTAATGTCATGGTATTTAATCGATAGATTATATGCTCAGTATTTGTCCAAGGTACAGATTCATTCCAAACTAATGTAATTTGATTGTCTGAGGGTACAAGATTTAAATAAACAGAAGAAGCAACAGTTGAGCTTCCCATATAATCTCTTGAAGTTCCAGGTACACTATATATATCAACTCTATAGAAAAACTGGTCATCTTGAGTGTTTAGTAAAGTATCAACATAACTAGTGTCATTAATACTCATCGTAGAATCAATTAGCTGAAAGTTAGTTGGTGTTTGTACGCTTCTATAAATTAAATATCTATAAGGAGCAGGATATTGCGTGGTATCATGCTCTGTTGGTTTACTCCAAGCAACATAAATTGATCCTGTTGTCTGTGAAGTAGTGTTCACACTAACATTTGTAATAATAGGCACATCTTTTTTCAGCCTATTACATGATTCATCTGAAGCAATACTTTCCGCCCCATCAGGGTAACAAGCCACAACCCTATAACAATAGTCTTCTCCTGGTGTAAGGCCAATACCATTATTATTGTCGCTAAAAGTGGTGTCATTAATAGCTGTTGTTGTAGCAATTAATTGATACCCTGCAACAAGAGGTATTCCTGTCTCACAGGGTGCTGGGCTCCAACCAGAAGGCCCTAACCTTCTATAAATTTTATACCCTATTACTTGTCCACACCTTGTCTTATTCCAAGACAAATTAATAAAATTGGTTTGTACGTTTGTTGTTAAATTTTCTGGTTTAGGGCCAATAACCTTAATCGTTGTTGTATGGAAATCAGCTAAATTAAGAGGGCTGTCATCAATTGCTTTTATTGAAATAAAATAAGGTGTTTTTCTAACATGATTGCATTTGCTTTCCCAATAAAAATTACCTGAAGTAATGGTTGATGGCACTGTTGTTTGATTAAAAAAAGCAGGGTTACTTAAGTTATATGGTTGTCCAGAAGATGTAACGGTAACAGCATGACTCCCTGTAACTGTATAATCAATGTCCAACGTGTCTCCAGCAATTATACATGTATCTGTAAGTCCAACAATGTTTGGTGGTGGATCACAAGTCGGAACTACAGTTATTTGCATATCTCTTAAAACACTTCCTATTTTAAAACCATCACGAAACTCTTCAATTAAAATTGCCACATTATATTCTCCTTGTAATGTTGGAGAATCCCATATTAAATCTCCAGTAAAATTATCAATGGTAATAAAATTTGATGCAGCAGGAAATTGATAGTTAGGTATAGGTTGGCCACCTTCTTTTAAGCTTTGAGCAAGAGTATAATACAAACTATCTCCATCACTATCAACCGCACCTGGATTGTGAATGTAAACTGTTCCCACACAAGCGTTATCTATAGGAGGATTTAACAATACAGGTGAATCATTTGCTCCAAAAAATGGATTAATATAAAGCTCCGTTTGTAAGTAAAAAACTACGTTAACTGAATTTGGAATGTTTAAAATCCCTTGGTTTCTATTAGGGTCTTCAACCCTTATCACATATGGAGAAGGACTAGCTACTGGGTAAGTGTGTTGCTCCACATAAACATTCTTTTTAATGTCATTACCCAACAAAACATCACTAACTCTATCAATAGAGTCTAACGGTGTGTTATCTCCCCAATAAATTTCTAATTTAGGCCTGTCAGCAGGGCTAGAATCTTTTGTGTAAGTAGTTACTGTAATTTCATATGTTAGTCCAGCAATATGCTTAAATGAAATTTCCCCAGCTCTATTGTGTGTAGCAAATGCTTGAGCAGAAAACAATATAAACGCTATGTAAATAAGTCTTTTCACGATTGTAACCTATAAAGGTACGACTTTTTAATCCAAATTATTGATGCCGATAATGAAATGATAACTAATAATTAATCACTTGCTCTTCCATATCAATAGGTAAGGCTCTATCTTCATACTCTTGAGTTCTCAGTTGTGGTTCAAAACCAGCGTCTTTAATTGCCTCTTGAATACCATTAGCAGTAAAACGGTGTGGTGCACCAGCAGCAGAAACAACATTTTCTTCAATCATGATTGAACCAAAATCGTTAGCTCCAGCATGTAAGCATGCTTGTGCTGTTTTCTTTCCAACAGTTAACCATGATGCTTGAATGTTTTCTATATTTGGCAACATTATTCTGCTTAACGCTATCATTCTAATATACTCATCATCAGTAACAGTATTGGATACTCCTTTTACTCGTTTTAGTAATGTACCATCATCCATAAATGGCCATGGAATAAAGGCAATAAAACCTTTTGAGTCTGTAGGTTTTTCGCTCTGCACTTCTCTTAACCAAACCAAATGCTCAAAACGTTCAGCAACAGTCTCTATATGACCAAACATCATTGTTGCAGAGGTCGTAATGTTTAGTTGATGTGCTGCGCGCATTACATCTAACCATTCTTTTCCTGAACATTTCCCTTTAGAAATCAACCTTCGCACTCTATCGTTTAGAATTTCTGCTCCAGCTCCCGGTAAAGAGTCTAATCCAGCTTCTTTAAGCGCTGTTAACACTTCGGTGTGTGACATCCCTTCTAATTTAGCAATATGTGCTATTTCAGGTGGTCCCAAAGAGTGTAATTTAATGTCTGGGAACATTTCTTTAATCCCCTTAAACGTATCTACATAAAATTGAAGTCCTAACTCGGGATGATGACCACCTTGAAGCAATAATTGATTCCCACCGTACTTAATTGTCTCTTCAATTTTAGTTCTATATTCTTCCATTGAAGTAACATAAGACTCCTCATGACCAGGAACTCGAAAGAAATTGCAAAACTTACAGTTGGCAATACAAACATTGGTGGTGTTTAAATTTCTATCAATTATCCAAGTTACCTTGTTATGTTGTTTTTTCTCTTTTTTTAGTTCATTAGCAACAAACATCAATTCAGCAGTAGCTGCATTGTGAAATAAAAACTCTCCTTCTTCTGCACTTAAAAATTCTTGTTTAAGCGCTCTCTGTAATAAATTACTTACTTCCATATCTCTATAAAATCTGCTAATTATTGTTAATTTCGCTATTCAAAATTACTACAAAATCTACCATGGAAATAAAAAAAGCAAGTAAAATAGGTGTAAATGATAATGTGGCTTATTTAATACACTCCGAAAAAGACCTAAAAGCCAAAGAATTCTCGAAAGAAGAGTTAGCTTTTATAAAAAAAGAAATTAAATCTGATAACAAACAAGTTGTTTTAAATCGTTTTAATAAATATGCGTTTGTTGTTGTTTTAGATGGTGACAAAGATTATAAAGATCTAGAAAAAGCAAGAATTGCTGGAAGCACATTAATGTCTGAACTTAACAAACTAAAAGTAGCAGCTATCGTTATTTCTAGCGAAAGTAAAAGCTTGGTAGTTTTTGCTGAAGGAATGGCTTACAGTAATTACCAGTTTTTAAAATATTTTTCCGATAAAAAAGAAAATGCTTGTAAAAGCATCAAAATTACAGGAAGTGTTTCAGCTAAAGAACTAAGCGAGTTAAATGGGCTGGTTAAAGCCATTTATCATACACGTGATTTAGTTAACGAACCCCTATCTTTTTTAAACGCTGTGCAAATTTCTAAAGAAATAAAAAAACTAGGAAAAGAAGCTGGTTTTAAAGTAGAAGTAATGGGTAAAACCAAAATTGAAGCCTTAAAAATGGGTGGTCTTTTAGCAGTAAATAAAGGAAGTATTGATCCTCCTACTTTTTCTGTAATGGAATGGAAGCCTAAAAATGCTAAAAACAAAAAACCAATTGTTTTAGTTGGAAAAGGTGTAGTTTACGATACTGGGGGGTTAAGTTTAAAACCTACTGCCAACTCTATGGATTTTATGAAGTGCGATATGGGTGGCGCAGCTGCAGTAATAGGTGCTTTATATGCTGTTTCTAAAAACGAATTACCTTATCATGTAATTGGACTTATTCCAGCAACAGACAATAGGCCTGGAGGAAATGCTTATGTTCCTGGAGATGTTGTTACCATGCACAATAAAATGACTGTAGAAGTCTTAAATACTGATGCTGAAGGAAGAATGATTTTAGCAGATGCGTTAAGTTATGCTAACAAATACAAGCCTGAAATTGTTTTAGATTGTGCCACTTTAACTGGAGCTGCTGCTGGAGCAATTGGTCATTATGGTGTTGTTGCAATGGGTAATACCGAAGAAAAACAAATGAACAAACTAAAAGAAAGCGGCAACAATGTATATGAACGTATTGTTGAGTTTCCTTTTTGGGATGAATACAACGAACAATTAAAATCAAGCATTGCAGATATTACCAATTTAGGTGCTGGTGCTGGAGGAGCTATTACTGCTGGTAAATTTTTAGAAAATTTTACCGATTACCCATACATTCACCTTGATATAGCTGGTCCAGCATTTTTAAAGAAACCTATTAATTATTTAACTCAGGGCGGAACTGCTGTTGGAGTCCGTTTGTTTTATGATTTTATAAAAAACTATTCTGCTTAAAAAGATGTCTAAAAAAATTAAAATAGGAATAAGTGTTGGCGATATCAATGGTATCGGACTAGAAGTTATTATCAAAACATTTCATGATAATAGAATGATGGAAATCTGCACTCCTATTGTGTATGGTTCATCAAAAATTTCTACATTCCATAGAAAAGCTTTAGGTATTAATGATTTTAGTTTTAACTATATTAAATCACTAAGTGAAATAAACCATAAAAAACCGAACCTATTAGAGTGTTGGAATGATGATGTTGAAATAAAACTTGGAGAATCTAATGAGGATGGTGGAAAATATGCCTTTTTATCATTAGAAGCAGCTACAAAAGATTTGTCTGAAGGGAAAATTGACGCTCTTGTTACTGCTCCAATAAATAAAGATAATATCCAATCTGAAGAGTTCAACTTTCCTGGGCACACAGAATATTTAAGTGAAAAATTTGATGGTGATTCGTTAATGCTAATGGTTAGTGATAACATTAGAATAGGTATTGCCACCAATCATATTCCCGTAAGTGCTATTGCAAATACACTTACTGCGGACACTATTTTTTCTAAACTTAAAATTTTAAATAAAAGCTTAGTTCAAGATTTTTCTTTAAATGGCCCTAAAATAGCTGTGTTAGGATTAAATCCTCATGCCGGTGACAATGGTTTAATTGGCAAAGAAGAAAATGAAATAATTATTCCTGCAATTAATAATGCAAAAAGTATTGGAATAAATGCTTTTGGGCCCTATCCTGCAGATGGTTTTTTTGGTTCTGGAAACTACAAAAAGTTTGATGCGATATTAGCAATGTATCATGATCAAGGTTTAATTCCTTTTAAATCACTTTCGTTTGGTGAGGGAGTTAATTTTACAGCTGGCTTGTCAATAATAAGAACCTCTCCAGACCATGGTGTAGCTTATGAAATTGCTGGACAAAATAAAGCGGAAGAAAATTCGTTTAGAAAAGCAGTTTATATGGCTTGTGATATTTTTAAAAGCAGA
>CBDUPT010000144.1:0-6901 GCA_965369165.1 uncultured Flavobacteriales bacterium
GCGGTTAACTTTTTAAAGATATTTCCAAAAATCCAATATAAAATTTTACCAGCAACTACGGCACCAACAATAATAGCAAGTGATATTGCCCAATCTCCAACAGTGTTGTAGTAAAATGTTTTAGCGAAAAATTCTTTCATAATTTAAAATTTTGTCAAACTTACAGAAACTAATATTTTCAAGAAAATGAACCTTGATTTTTTACTTGTACATACTCTTCTTCTTCAATCTTCTGCCAGGATTTTTCGTAATCGAAAGTCATGTCATAAATCAAGTTTCTATCAGGTAATATTTTTGCTTTAAAAAGGTGTGTGCTTTTTTTAGCCCCTAATAATTGGATTTCTTCAAATTCATCTGAACTAATTATTTTAAAGTACGACTTGTTATTGCTGTATTTCCGGTATTGAGGATATGTAATTTCTTTATTCATTTTTAGGATTCAAATTTAGGATATATTTATACGTTATAAAGGGTTGAAAACTTGTAAATTTTACTAATTTTGCTTGAATTTTAATTTCAAAAATTCATGAGCAATCGATCAGACAAATTTATTGGAGAAGGGCTAACGTATGATGACGTTTTAATGGTGCCATCATATTCTGAAGTTTTACCAAGAGATGTTAATGTTTCTACACAATTTACAAAAGGAATTCGTTTAAATGTACCTATCTGTTCTGCAGCAATGGATACCGTTACCGAATCTAAATTGGCTATTGCTATAGCACAAGAGGGTGGAATAGGTGTGTTACATAAAAACATGACTATTGCCCAACAAGCTGAAAAAGTTAGAACAGTAAAGCGTTCTGAAAGCGGAATGATTCAAGATCCTGTTACTTTAGATGTGAATGCGAATGTTGGAGATGCTTTAGATTTAATGGCTAAGTATAAAATTGGAGGTATTCCTGTAGTTGATGGAAATAATCTTTTAGTTGGAATTGTAACGAATAGAGATTTAAGGTTTCAAAAAGACATGAGTGCTGCAGTTAAAAATATAATGACTGCAGGAGATAAAGTGATTACGACAAAAAGCACTGATTTAGATAACGCAAGAGAGACCTTACAAGAATATAAAATTGAAAAATTACCTGTAGTAAACGATAACAACGAGTTAGTTGGATTGATTACTTACAAGGATATTACTAAAGTGAAATTAAAGCCTAATGCTTGTAAAGATGAGTATGGAAGGTTAAGGGTTGCAGCAGGTGTTGGTGTAACTGCAGATGTAATGGAAAGAGTAGATGCTTTATATAAAGCAGGAGTAGATGCCATTATTATTGATACTGCACACGGACACTCAAAAGGTGTTATTGATACGTTAAAAAAAGTTAAGGAACAATATAGTGACTTACAAGTCGTTGTAGGTAACATTGCTACAGCAGATGCTGCTAAAATGTTAGCAGATGCTGGTGCTGATGCTGTAAAAGTAGGAATTGGACCAGGCTCTATTTGTACTACAAGAATTATTGCTGGTGTTGGAGTGCCTCAATTGTCCGCTGTAATGATGGTTGCAAAGGGTTTAAAAGGAACAGGAGTGCCAATTATTGCAGATGGAGGAATTCGTTTTACAGGAGATATTGTTAAAGCATTGTCTGCTGGTGCAGATTCAATAATGGCAGGTTCTTTGTTTGCAGGAGTTGATGAATCTCCTGGAGATACAATAATTTATGAAGGAAGAAAATTTAAAGCATATAGAGGTATGGGGTCTATAGAGGCAATGCAAAAAGGTTCTAAAGACAGATACTTTCAAGATGTTGAAGATGATATTAGTAAATTGGTACCTGAAGGAATTTCAGGAAGAGTACCTTATAAAGGCTATTTAAGTGAAGTCATTTACCAAATGGTTGGTGGCTTAAGAGCAGGAATGGGATATTGTGGTTCTGCAACTTTAGAGCAGCTTAAAAATGCAAAATTCATTCAAATTACTAATTCAGGTATGACAGAGAGTCATCCACATAACATTAGTATTACAAGAGAAGCTCCAAATTATTCAAGAAGATAATCAATAATTCAAATACAATTTAAAATATGAAAAAGTTAGTATCAGTATTATTATTAAGCGCAATTGCATTTACAATTAATGCACAAGAAAAAGATCCAACATTATTAACTATTGGAGGTAAAGCGGTTAAACTATCTGAGTTTAATGCCATTTTTAATAAAAACAAAACGGATAAAGCTGTGACCGATGAAGCTATTAACGAATATTTAGATTTATACATTAAATTTAAATTAAAAGTTAGAGAAGCGGAATCTTTAGGTTATGATACACTACCAAAATTCATTAATGAATTAAAAGGATATAGAAAGCAATTAGCTCAACCTTATTTAACGGATAAAGAAGTTACAGAAGGATTGATAAAAGAAGCTTATGAGAGATTAAAACAAGATGTAAGAGCTAGTCATATTTTAATTAGAGTTGATGAGGAAGCTGATCCAAGCGATACTTTAAAAGCTTACAACAAAATAATGACATATAGAAAGAGAGTTTTAAATGGGGAAGCATTTGATAAGGTATTGGCTGATGTTATTAGCAAAAGTAATATTGATAAAATAACAAAAGAGTTTGGTTATTGGAATTCAAAAAATGGAAATGTTATAGATGGTCAGGATTTAGGTTACTTTTCTGCTATGCACATGGTTTACCCATTTGAAACAGCAGCATATACTACTAAAGTAGGAAGTATAAGCGCTCCAATTAGATCTAAGTTTGGATACCACATTGTGTATGTAATGGATAAAAGACCTGCAAGAGGAACTATTAAAACTGCTCACATAATGGTTAAGGTAGATACTAAATCTCCTAAATCTGAAGAAACTCAAAAGAAAAAAATAGATGAATTGTATGAGAAACTTAAAGCTGGAGATGATTTTTCTAACCTAGCTAATCAATATTCTGATGATAAAAATTCAGCAAAGAGAGGTGGAGAGTTACCAGAGTTTAATGCGGGTAAAATGGTTCCAGAATATGAAGAAGCTGCTTTTGCATTAAAGAATGATGGTGATTATTCAGCTCCTTTTAAAAGTCAATATGGTTGGCATATAGTAAAAAGACTTAGCTTAAGAGAATTAGAGCCTTTTGATGTGATTTATAATACATTAAAAGCAAGAATTTCTAGAGATTCAAGATCAAACAAAAGTCAAGAATCTTTATTGTCAAAAATTAAAATTAAATATAGATTTAAAGAAAACCTTAAAGAACGTAACGATTTTTATAAGTTAATTTCATCTGATGAATATAAAAAAGGTGAGTGGACAGCTGAGAAAGCTAAAAAGTATGATAAGGTAATGTTTGGTTTCTATGTTCCTGATGGTGAGAAGGATGGTGAGAACAAAGAATACACTCAAACTGACTTTGCTTTAATGTTAGAAAAACAAAGAGCAAAAGACCCAAGTAAGGATGTTAGTATTAAGGCTGTTATAAATAGACTTTATCAAAAAGAGGTAGATAAAACAGCGTTAAACTTTAAAGATAGTCGTTTATCAAAAACAAATAAAGAGTTTAGGTTGTTAATGCAAGAATACAGAGATGGTATATTGTTGTTTGATTTAACTGACGAGAAAGTGTGGAGTAAAGCTGTAAAAGATTCTGCAGGGCTAGAGAATTTTTACCAAGCCAATAAAACTAACTATATGTGGGATAAACGAGTGGATGCAACAATCTATACTTGTAGTGACGCAGCTGAAGCTAAAAAGTTAGAGAAAATATTAAAGAAAAAAGCTAAGAAAGGTTATACAAATGGGCAAATCCTAGAAATGATAAATGAAGAAAGTCAGCTAGCTTTACAAATAGAAGAAGGTAAATTTTCTAAAAATGATAATGAAAACATTGATAAGGCTACTTGGGAAGAGGGAGTAAAATCAAAAATTGAATCTAAAAATGGAGTTGTTATTGTTTATGTAAATAAAGTATTGGCTCCTGAACCTAAAGGTTTAGAAGATATAAAAGGATTAATTACTTCTGATTATCAAAATTATCTTGAACAGCAATGGGTGGCTGAATTAAAAGGTAAGTATAAAGTAGAGGTTGATAAAGAAGTGTTAAAATTAGTTAAGTAATTAGTTTATAAAATATAAAAGCTGCTAATATTGTATGTAGTTAATATTAGCAGCTTTATTGTTTATGAAAGTAGCGACAATTTTGTTTTTGGTAGTGATTTCCTTAGCTTGTTCTTCAGAAGGTGAAGACGAAGGAAAACATGCTATTGCAAAAGTTAATAACCAATTTCTTTATCTTGAAGATTTAGATGGTGTTGTTCCTAAAGATGCCTCGGAGGAAGATAGTACATTATTAATGGATAATTATATACAAAGTTGGATTAAAGAAAATCTAATTCTTCAAAAGGCTGAATTGCATTTAAAAGAGAATCAAAAAGATTTTAATAAGCAGTTAGAAGATTATCGGAAGTCATTAATAATTTACTCTTATGAAAAAGAGTTGATTAAACAAAAGCTAGATACTACTGTTAGTTTGGAGGAAATAGAGTCTTATTATGAGCAAAATAAACGAAGATTTGTATTAAAAGATGATATTGTGAAGGTGAAATACCTAAAGGTTCTAAAGACAGCTCCAAAGGTTAAAAAGATTAGAAAATTATATAAGTCTAATAAACCAGAAGATAATGAGTTATTAAAAGAATTGGCTCATCAGTATTCTGAAAAATTTCATTTAGACGATAGTTTATGGATTTTGTTTGATGAGTTAAAGATGGAGGTTCCATTACAAGCTAGTCAAAGCCAAGGGTTTTTAAAAAATGTTAAGAATATTGAGGTTGATGATTCATTGTCGTTTTACTTTGTAACGATTAAGGATTACAAATTAGAAAAAGATGTGTCTCCACTTAGTTTTGAGTTGAATAACATTAAGAACATTATAATAAATAAAAGAAAACTTAAACTAATAAACAAAATTAAAGCTGAACTTTACCAAGAAGCATTTTTAGATAAGGATATAGAAATTTATGAAAATACAAGTAAGAATTAAAGTAGTTATTGTTGTTATACTTTTAGCTGGGGCTTTTAATTTAAAAGCTCAGCAAGATGGAACTGTTATAGATAAGATAGTCGCAGTTGTTGGTGATAATACTATTTTAAAATCAGATATTGAATCTCAAGTTGTATCGATGAGAGCGAATGGTGTATTAGTTGATGATAAAACTAAATGTCAGATGTTTGAAGAATTAATGTTTCAAAAACTATTATTACATCAAGCTGAATTAGACAGTGTTACTGTTACTGATGCAGAGGTAGAGTCTGAAATAGATAGGAGATTAAATTATTTTATTGCACAAATAGGTTCAGAAAAAAAACTAGAACAATACTATAAAAAATCAATGCTTCAAATAAAGGAAGAGTTTAGAGTTATTGTAAAAGACCAGATAGTCAGTCAACGTATGCAGGGTAAGATTACAAGTAATGTTAAAGTTACACCTAAAGAAGTGAAAGCATACTATAACAGTTTGGATAAGGATAGTGTTCCAATGATTGAATCAGAAGTAGAATATGCTCACATATTAATTAATGCAAAAGAAAGTGAAGCAGCTAAAAAAGCTGCAAGAGATAGGATTAATGAATTAAGAGAAAGAATAATTAATGGTGAAGAATTTTCAACTTTAGCTATTTTGTATTCAGCAGATGAAGGTTCTGCAAAAAATGGAGGAGAGCTTGGTTTTATGGGAAGGGCAGAGTTAGTACCTGAATTTTCTGTTACTGCCTTTAAATTAAAAAATACTGCAGTATCTGAAATTATAGAAACAGAATATGGGTTTCATATTATGCAATTGATAGAAAGAAGAGGACAAAAAGTAAATGTTAGACACATACTTATAAAGGTGCAGGTGGAAGAACAACAAGTAAAAGAAGCTAAAAATTTAGCTGATAGTGTTTATAATCTGTTAAGTGTTGACACTATTACTTTTGAACAAATGGCCGAGCAGTTTTCTGATGATATACAAACTAATAAAAATGGAGGTTTAGCAGTAAATCCACAAACTGGAACTTCTGTTTTTTATATTGATCAAGTAAATCCTCAAGTTTATTATACCTTAGAGAAAATGGAAGTTGGGACAACATCGTTACCTGTTCCTGCTCAAACTGTAGATGGAAAAAAGGGATATAGAATTATTAAGTTAATAAAAAAATCAGAACCTCATAGAGCTACACTAGACTCTGATTATGATAAAGTTCAAAATGCAGCATTGGTATATAAACAAAATGAAGCAACGAGAACTTGGATTAAAAGTAAAATAAAAGGTACTTACATAAAGTTAAGTGATGATTTTGCTAGTTGCGAATTTGATAACAAATGGATAAAATAATTAACTTTATTTTCAAACAATAGAACTATGTCACAAACCAATTATAAATCAGATGCAGAAGCTATAGATGCTTTTGTTGGTCGCTATAAAGATTTAACTAATGAGATTAGTAAGGTAATCGTTGGGCAAGACACAGTAGTTAAAAATGTTCTGATTTCTGTTTTTAGCAAGGGGCATTGTTTATTAGTTGGAGTTCCAGGTTTAGCTAAGACACTTCTAGTTAGTACAATATCAAATTCATTAGGTTTAGATTTTAATAGGATACAATTCACACCAGATTTAATGCCTTCAGATATAATTGGTTCTGAAATTTTAGATGAAACAAAGAATTTTAAATTTGTTAAAGGGCCTTTGTTTGCTAATATTATTTTAGCAGATGAAATCAATAGAACACCACCTAAGACTCAAGCAGCTTTATTAGAAGCAATGCAAGAACGAACAGTTACTGCAGCTGGGCATCAATACAAATTAGATAGTCCGTTTTTTGTGTTGGCAACTCAAAACCCAATAGAGCAGGAGGGAACTTATCCTTTGCCAGAAGCTCAGTTGGATAGATTTATGTTTAATGTTTGGGTAGATTATCCAAA
>CBDUPT010000145.1:0-6879 GCA_965369165.1 uncultured Flavobacteriales bacterium
AGCTACTATAAAATTTAATAGAAATAGGGTGATTTTCATTTTAAGGATTTTTATATTATAATCAATTTTCTTTTAAAAGTTACAAATTAGTGCTTAAGGTATTTTTATAATTATATCCCAAAAACATATTTACTTAAAAGAAAAAATACGCCAGTAACAATAATTATACCTAAGATATTAAATAGAACGCCAGCTTTAATCATTTGTTTTATTTTAACATGTCCAGAGCCAAAAACTATCGCCTGAGTAGGAGAGGCAACAGGCATCATAAAGGCACAACTAGCAGATAATGTTGCAGGTATCATTAAGAACCTTGGGTCAATTCCTAAAACCACACTAGCTTTTGCTAAAATGGGGAGTATTAAGTTGGTTGTTGCAGTATTAGAGGTTAATTCAGTTAAAAGTGTTAATACAATACATACAATTATAACAATAATTAATGGGGAGTCTACTGTAATTTCAGTAAACAAGTTGCCAATTAAATTGCTTAACCCGCTACTAGTAAAACCACCTGCTAACGCAAAGCCACCTCCAAATAGGAGTAAAATTCCCCAAGGTAATGTTTTGGCTTTTTTCCAAGTTAGCAAGGTTTCTTTTGGTTTGTTTTTACTAGGAATAATAAACAGTAAAACTGCAGTGCCAATTGCAATTGAGGCATCTGAGACCTGTTCTAAACCAAAATTTGATCTCCATCCGTGTAAAGTTATGTTGTCAGATAAAGTTACATCAGAACCCGTAATCCATAGTAATGCAGCTATTAAAAATACAATGCCAGATAGTAATTCATCCCTACTTATTTTTCCTAAATCAGTGATTAACTCTTTAATCAAACTACTGTTTTTAAATATTTTAGCTTTAGGCATTCTAAAAATTATTTTGGTCATTAATAACCAGCCAGAAGCTAAAAATATAATAGTTATAGGTAATCCCATCATCATCCATTGTGTAAAACCAACTTTAAGTAAATCTGGAAATAAAGTGTGATAAACTTCACTAAATACCATGTTGGGTGGTGTGCCTATTAAAGTTGCCATTCCACCAATATCGGCAGCATAAGCAATTCCTAACATAATAGCTACGGCAAATTTGGTTATAAATTTTTTAGAGACTTTACTTTCTTTCACTTCTTCTATTAAAGATAAGCCAATTGGCATCATTAACATTACCGAAGCAGTATTAGAAATCCACATACTTAAAAAAGCTGTGGCTAACATAAAGCCTAATACTAAATTAGCAGGCTTGCTTCCAACAATTTTTACAATATTTAAAGCTATTCGTTTATGCAAATTAGATTCTTGAATACCTTGAGCAAGCATAAATCCACCTAAGAATAAGAAGATAATATCCTTACCATAAAATAACGCAGTTGTTTTGGTGTCTAATATTTCGAAAGCTGGAAAGAGAACAAGCGGGAATAATGATGTTACAGGAATTGGAATAACTTCAAAAATCCAAAAGACAGCCATAATAACAACAATTGCTGCCATTAAAGGAGCTTGAGGAAACTCAATCGATGGAACTAAATAATATGTTGTAGCAGCTATAATTATTCCTAGCAGACCAAATAACCATTTCTTTTTTAATGCTTTTTGCATTGGCTAAAGATAGAAAAAAGTAATTAGCTACTCTTTGGGTTTTAGATGGATTAATTTTTTGTAATGAACTAATAAGGGAATTAGTGCAATTAAAATAAATGAACCTGCAATAAAATAAGTCCAAATAATATTATTGCTTTTAGCGAAAAATGTTAATGAAAAAATAGAGATAAATGTAAATCGGGTTAACACATTTAAGGTTTGGAAAACACTTCCTGTTCTACCAATAATATTATTGGGAATGTGGTTAAATAAATAAGTAATTCTTAAAACTCTTGATCCAGCATTGGTTAAACCTAACACAAAACAAACAAATACTAACATAAGTGTACTTTGAGTAAAAGTTAATGCGACAAATACCACAACACTTAAGATCATTAAAATGATGATGGCCTTTACAGTATTGGTGTTTTTAAAGACTTTTCTAATTCCAATACCTGCAAATAAAGCCCCAAGTGCGTAAAGCATTTCTGCACCAGCATAAGTAGCGGATGAACCTTCTAAATGATTGCTTACATAAATAGGCATTAATTGGTGAATATGAATTAAATTCATTGCAAAAATGGCATAAGAACAAACACCAAAATAAAATAATAGTTTTTCATTTTTAAGAAAAGAAGCTCCCTGTTTTAAGCGTTTGAATATATGTCCAGTATCAATTTCATAATTTTTAACAGGAGTATATTTTATTAAGAGAATAAGTATAAAAGCCACAAAATAAGTGCAAGCATCTAATAAAAATATTTCATGCAATTTCCAAGGTTTTATGCTAAAGCTAAAAATACCATCTAAACCAATACTGGCTAAAAATTCGGTATTAACACCAGTAATTAAAATTGCAGCAAAAGCCCCTGATAAAACACTGGTTGACTGACCTTGAATTTCTATAATAGAATTGATTTTTCCGTAATCTTTTTTCTCGGTAATTTCTTGACCAAAAGCATAAAGCGTAGGGTAGTGCACATTATAAATAAACATGGTACTACAAAAAACTACTCCCGCTAAAATGGTTGGTACTTCGCCTAAATAGAAGCCAATTAAAGCAATAGTAGTAACGACTGTTCCACCAACAGCAGTAAGTGCTAAAAATATTTTTTTTCGAGAATATCTATCTACTAAAGTACCAACATATAGTCCCCAAAATAAACTCAAAAATGTGGCAAATCCGTAAATAGCACCAAAAGTTGAGCTCTGGTTTAATACATCAGAAAAATACCAAGGAATAGCCAACATACTAATGCCTTGAGCAAAGCCTGAAACAGCATTGGCAGCAATTAGTAAATAGAGTGCTTTTGTATTTTTCAATTGAGTATTTTTGAGAGCATAAAATTAACCTTTTAAATGATATTTTCCCTCTAAAAAGCATGTGCTGAGCATAGTCGAAGTGAGGGGGAGGGGTGTGTATGAATAAACCGTTTAAAAATATGAGTTACGATAGAGCTTTAGAAAAAGCGATGCGCTATTGTTCCTATCAAGAGAGGTGTTTACTAGATATGGAAAAACGTTTTGTAGCTTGGAACGTAAAAAAACAAGATTGGGATAAAATTATTGACTACTTAATAGATGAAGATTTTTTAAATGAAGAAAGATATATTGAAGCTTATGTAAGAGGGAAATTCAATATAAAAAAATGGGGTAAACACAAAATTGTTGCTGGGTTAATGCAAAAACGAATTTCCGGAAGTAAAGTAACAACTGCTCTTAATTCTGAAATTGAAGAAGAGGATTATATGGATACCATTAAAAGTTTAATTGAGAAAAAAACTTTGCTATTGGATGAGCCTGACAGTTTAAAACTAAGAGATAAGCTTTATCGGTATTTGTTAAATAAAGGCTATGAAAGTGATTTGGTGGTGAAGCAATTAAAAATGTAAATTATTCTTCTTCAATTTCTTTATTTTTTGCATCCTTTTTACCAAACAAGTAACCAACAGAAATTCCAAACGCATTGGTTATAATAGCTGATGAGTGACTTCTGTTTCCTTTATTTAAAACATCTCTAAGTGATAAACCTATTTTTAAACGTTTTGTTTTAACCCCTAATTCAAACCCCCAATCAATAATAAACCCTTGATTAATGCTTGGGCTTCCATCTATCCCAAGGTTAGGATTAGAAGAAGATTGAGAAGCCATAATAATTCTACGAGAACCTAAACTAGGAGCAACATAAAAATTAACCTTTTTATCTAAGTTTAAAAATTTAACCTCAGGACTTACTTTTATTCCTAAACTATAAAGTTGATAAGTAAGTGTGCTAAATTCAGTAGTAAAATTACCGTTATTATCATGTGAGCCTCCAAAGGTTAAGTCATCTATTGTATAACCCGATTTATCAAGAAAAACCATTGGGACTATAGAGATACGTTTGTCTGCTAAAAAATGATAAGCAAAACCACCTCTTAAATACAAGCCTGCACTTCCTCCAATGTGTTGGTCGCTATTAATTGTAGAGCCAATTTTTAAATTACCTTCAAATTGTGCTGAGACATTAATTGTAGATGTGATAATTATTAAGATTAATATTAACTTTTTCATAGCTTATAGTTTATTGAAATTGAAATATCTTGTTCTGAACCAACTAGTGGGTTTTTTCCATCAGATACCCCGTATTTATTATTAATAATCGGGAAGTAAAAATTAAAATTAAGTTGTGAAAGTAGGCTGATTTTTTTGTTAATATGATACATATATGCTACAAAAAAACCTGTACCAACAGTTTGGAATTTAGCATGTATTTTATTTGTGATAATTTGTTTTGTTGGTGAATTTTGAGTGTAACTATAATTTCCATTATCGTTATTCCAAAAGTATAATGCATTTGCACCAATATAGAATGTTTTCTTTCTATTTATGGGTAAGCCCGTGCTAAAGTTTAAGAAATAACCTATAATCTTTGCGTGATAATTATTTAGCTTTCCATTTGTTGGTATTGAAATTGTTTCGTTTTGGTCGTATGGTGTTGAGTAATAATTAGTAATGTTATATGCGTATGAATATGTATTAGAATTCCCAACTTGAAATGAATCCGTTTTTTCATAGATTAAATCATCAAACTTTTTATAGCCAGTCAACCCAAAATTTCCATTTAAGTAAAAAAACATAGATTTTTTATTAACGTACATTAAATTAATTCCAGCAGTAATTTTATTTGTAGAAGTATAAATATTAACACCTCCAGTAAAATAATCTTCTTTACTATTTTGAGAAAATAGATTGTTTATTAAAAAATAAAATAAGCAGATGAAATATAGTTTACTCATTAATAATATGTTTTATCGTAGTAAAGTGATACGGTAAGCACAAGGGTCATTCCATTGTTTACAACACACATTTTTTGGAAAAGGAGTCCATTTTATACAATATTTTGAACACCAACCTTGGGTATTTGTGTTACTATATGAATGACATGCAGGTTTCCAACTAGAATGTGTACAATTTTTGAAATATAATTTCCACACGTAAACTCCAGTTGGCAATAAGTTTCCAAAATTAGATTTTCCATCCCATTGTATTTCACCTTGCAGAACTTGACAACCACCACCAGTAATTGTTCTTACTCTATTTCCCCATCTGTTATAAATTTCCAATAAATATTCTTTAGCATTATAAGCAGGTTTACCATCTTGTGGTGCATTAAGTCCAAACTCTCTTATTATTAGTTTTCTATTTGCAGGTATATTTGAGTTAGGAATCATAGCATTAGGAGCTATTACAGTAGGGAAATTGCCAATTTTATTTGGTGTAACATTTATACTTACAGTATGTGAATAACAATTATTACTTACTGTAAGACTGTAAGTGGTGTTTTTTGTAAGACTTACTACATGGTTTTTGTCAGTAGAACCATCACTCCATTTGTATTTAAGTTGTTGCAATTTTTTTAGTTGCCATTCAGGGTCTTCTTCAATGATGTTAGAACAATTATTGAGTGTTACATGTGGCACAAGTATTTTTTTACAGCAACCTAAATCTTCCTCTGTAATAGTGACAGTAAAATCTTGTTCAATTATAATGTCTATTTCATCTTCTATAACACAGCCATAATCATCAGTTACAGTAACATTAAAAGTAGCTGATTGGGTAGGTGTAACAGGAAAAGATGGTAAGTTAGGATTAGGTACTAACCATGGAGGAGAAGATGTCCAATTATAAGTGTTGATAGGAAATAGTTGCTCATGTCCTAGTATAACAGGTTGTATATTGTCACAACACATTACAATATCATCACCTAAATTTTTATAATCAGGACACCGCACAAAAATAGTTTTACTCGTTTCGTTCCAGCTAGTACAATTATTTTTTACTGCAAGCTTTATATTGTATGAAGTATTACATTTTAATGGATATCCCCATTGATTTGCGAGTGAATTAATATCAATAACACCTGCTTGTTGTGCAGTAAACCATCCATTCACACCATTTCCTGGGATCCAAGGTAATTCTGAAATGCCAATAAAATAACTGTCTTCATTAACAGATGCTGTGCCATCTAATATAATAGGTGTATTAATACAAAAATCAGTTCCAATAGTAAAATCCGCAACAGCTTCATTATTTTTACATAAACAATCTACATAGGCATATCCACCGTGTGCACCAAATGCACAATCGGCTGTTATAAACAAAATTGATATTTCTTGTCCTATATAATTAGATAAATCAACACACTCGGTACTCCAATCTTTATACACATAATCATTGGCTGTATAGGTGAAAAAAGGGTTTTTTCTATTAGCAATAAACTTTTTAGTAGTTACAATTTGACTAGCATTAGTAAAGTAAGATCTATCTCCTTTTAGAATAAGATATTGAAAGAAAGGTTTCTGATTAGAAGAGTGTCCATCAGGATCTTGTAATACCATTGCATAACGAAAAGAGAAGTTAGCATTAATAGAATTTACTGTAAATGTGTATTTAATCATTGAAGATTTTTTTCCACCGATAATATCTCCAATCTTGGCAGCTTTAGTCCCACAATTAGTAACGGGGTAATTGCCATAAAAGTCAACTATATTATTATTTACAATTACATGTTGAGTTGGATCCAGAGTTTGGTTAAAACTAGCAAGATTAACACCACCGAAATTAGATGTCACACCTCCTACAAAAGTTTCCCAATTCCCAAAATTATTATCTTCAAAGCCAGAGTTATTGCATCCAGTTAAAGATATATCCCCAATAGGTGGGGCTATTATTTGTGCAACTGTATTTGTTTGACTAAACAAAAGAATTAAAAAGAAAACTGTAATATTGTGTTTTAAAACACAATGTATTATGAAATTCT
>CBDUPT010000146.1:0-6858 GCA_965369165.1 uncultured Flavobacteriales bacterium
ACCAACTAACTCTAATTCACCATTTTGTTTTAACTCATTAGTAACAGTTAGAATATCAACAGGCTCAGAGTTTTGGAATAAACTAAGAATAACAGCAAATATTTTTTGGTGAGCATCTTTATAAAAACTTTTAGGTTGTAAAATGTCAATGGCAGCATTTACGGCTTCTTTTTCTAACATTAAAGCACCCAAAACAGCTTCTTCTAAATCAACAGCTTGTGGCGGAAGCTTACCATGCTCTAAACCTTGAGGCATTGGTGTTGCCTGTCTAGTTCTTTTTCTTGATGGTATTTTATCTGTTTCTGCCATAGCTTCCAAAGTTACAAATACTGTGTAGATGATTAATGAATCTTAAAAGAATAATCTTTATACTTTTTAACGAGATTAATCAGTTAAAGTTTAACGCTTTAACATTTTATTAACCGCTTATTAACCAGATTATGAACATTACTTAATTTTAGACTAAAAAGCTTACTTTTATTAAATGAAGCGATTAATATTTTCTTTTATTGTATTGGCTGCTTGCTTTTTTTCTTGCTCTAAAGAAAAAGATGGGACTCCATCAAAAATTACTGTAACTAGTCCAGTAAATTCTCAACAAATTAATGGAGTTGATACCATTCAAATAGAATTTGAAGTAGCAGATGATATGAATATTGAAAACATTCAAGTATCTCTTAAAAATGCTAATGATATTGTTGTTGGTCAAAGCATTGTTAAAAGACCCGATACTAAAAAATACTCTTTTAATGAATTATTTTACCTAAATGATATACTATTAGAATCCGGAGTTTATTATTTTGATATTAGTGCTTCAGATGGAGAAAATACTACTCGTAAATATGTACAAGTTAACTTGAATGAAATAGCTAAAAATCGCAAGGGGATTTTTATTTCAAGTTATAATGGGGCAAGTTCGGATGTTTATTTAATGGATAATAGTTTTCAAACTAGCTATTATAAAAATTATGTTGGAGATGTTTTAGGGGTAGCAGTTAATTCTTATCATCAGCAATTAATACACACATGTTATACTTCTGGGGCAATGGTTGCAACTGATTTGGTAACCAATACTACTGAATGGAATGTGTCTGCTCAATCATCATCAACTCCTTATTTTACAGGGGTGTTATTAGGAGAAGACCATAAGGTTTATACTGGATATTATGATGGTAGATTTAAGGCATTTAATACTTCTGGTTCTGCAAGTATTAATGGGTTGGCTAATCAAAGCTTTTATATTGAGCAAAGTGCATTATTAGGCGATTTTTATGTTACAGAACAACTATCTATACCAGTAGGACAAGTGAAAATTGTACTAAATTGGGCCGTGTCTGGAGTTCAGTTTCAACAAGCTACAGTAAACGAAGATATTAAAGGAATTTATCAGCATTCTAATAACGAAATGATTTTATTAACTAATACTGCTTCAAATACAGGGAACGTAGCTTTCTATTATTTGAGTACAGGATTAATTGGACATCCCTTTAGTTTGAGTATCGGAAAAATAGAAGATTGTGTAGAGATTAGCTCAGGTTTATACTTGGTTGCTGAAGGTAATAATTTGACATACATAAACACGGCTAATTTCACTTCTTTACCTTATTTAACAGGGGTAAGTGCCAATTTGTTGAGATATGATAGTTTTAGTGATGAACTTTTTGTTGTAAATGGTAATCAAATAACCATTTATGATTTTAGCTCTAAAGCGGTAAAATCAACTTATGTGCATTCTTCAAATATTGTAGATTTAGATTTTTGGTATAATAAATAAAACAAAAAAACTCCCCAATTTCTTGGAGAGTTTTTCTTAAAAAGATATTTTATTATTCATTAACAACACCCATTGCACAGAATTTTTCAATTCTTGAATTAACTAATTTATCAGCATCTTCTTTGGTGAGTTTTGTTAAATGTTTTTTAATTTCCTTTTTAACAATGCTAAACATTTCTTCGGGGTTAGTGTGAGCGCCACCACAAGGTTCTTTGATAACACCATCAACTAACTTATTTTTTAACATATCTTCAGCAGTAAGCTTTAATGCTTCAGCAGCTTGCTCTTTAAACTCCCAACTTCTCCATAAAATAGATGAACATGACTCAGGAGAAATAACAGAGTACCAAGTGTTTTCTAGCATTAAAACTTGATCTCCAATACCAATTCCTAAAGCTCCACCAGAAGCACCTTCACCAATAATAATCACAATAATAGGCACTTTTAATTGAGACATTTCTAATAAATTACGAGCAATCGCCTCACCTTGACCTCTTTCTTCAGCTTCTAGTCCTGGAAATGCACCTGGAGTATCTACAAAACATACAACAGGTTTGTTAAACTTCTCAGCCATTTTCATTAAACGCAACGCTTTTCTATATCCTTCAGGATTTGCCATCCCAAAGTTTCTGTATTGACGCATTTTGGTGTTAACACCTTTTTGTTGACCAATAAACATTACAGTTTGTCCATCAATACTACCAAAACCTCCAACCATGGCTTTGTCATCTTTCACAGTTCTGTCTCCATGTAGTTCAATGAACTCACCATCGGTAACGGCTTTTATATAGCTTAATGTGTAAGGTCTTTCTGGGTGGCGAGATACTTGAACTCTTTGCCAAGCTGTAAGATTGCTATAAATTTCTTTACGCGTTTCTTTTAACTTCTTTTCAATTTCTTTTACAATTTTAGAAGTGTCAACATCTTTCTCTTCTTGCAGAGTAATGTTTTTCTCTAATTGTTCTTCCAATTCTTTTATTGGTTCCTCAAAATCTAAATATACCGCCATACTTTTATAATAAAAAAACAGAATGCTAAATTACTAAATTTGTTCAATCAGCATTTTTGTAATGCTTATTTTTGACTACTTTTTATTTGAAAATGATAGTATTTCCAAACGCTAAAATAAATATAGGGCTTAATGTGGTTGAAAAACGTGCTGACGGATTTCATAATATTGAAAGCATTTTTTATCCTGTTAATCAGTTAACAGATGTGTTGGAGATTGTAAAACAATCGAGTAATGAAGTAACGTTTTCTAGTTCTGGAATTGATATTCCAAGAAAAAAAGGAGAATTAAATTTATGCGAGAAAGCTTATCAACTCATTAAAAATGATTTTGATATATCAGGAGTACAAATTCATCTGCATAAAGTAATACCAATTGGTGCTGGTTTAGGTGGAGGTTCTGCTGATGCAGCTTTTACTTTAAAAGTGTTAAATGAATTATTTGAGCTAAACTTAACAGATGAAAAATTAATTGAATATGCTCGAAAATTGGGAAGCGATTGTGCTTTTTTTATTAAAAATAAACCTGTTTATGCTTTTAATAAAGGTGATGAGTTTGAAGAGTTTGAAATAGATTTATCAGATTATGAAATAAAAATAGAATATCCCAACATTCATATTTCTACTGCTGAAGCTTATAGTGGAGTTATAGTAAAATCATCCAATCAAAATTTAAAAGAATTGATAGCTGAACCAATTAAAGATTGGAAGAAGAATCTTAAAAACGATTTTGAGCAATCTGTATTTCCAAATCATCCAAATATTGAAAAATTAAAAGCTAAAATGTATCATGATGGAGCAAAATTTTCATCCATGACAGGTAGTGGTTCTGCCGTTTTCGGAATTTTTTAAAATAATTTGTAACTTTTCGTAACCCTGGTTCGTCACACATACAAACAGCATCGTTAAATGACGGTAAAAGAATACAATAAAACTGTAGATCTATACTCAGATAACCTTTATCGCTTTGTGTTAAAAAACATAAAAGATGATGCTAAGGCACAAGATATTGTGCAAGATACCTACATTAAGTTTTGGGAAAAGAAAGATGATGTTGACGAGAAAAAAATCAAATCTTACCTTTTTACAACAGCCTATCATAAATTAATTGATGTAGTAAGAAGAGATAAAAAACAAGGTTCATTTGAATTGGTAAAAGAAGAGAATTATAGCATAGAAAGTGGTTATTCTGATTTGCAAGAAATATTGCATCAAGCAATAGAGCAATTACCAGAAGATCAAAAAGCTGTTATTCTTTTAAGAGATTACGAAGGTTATGCTTACGATGAAATTGCTGAGATAACTGGGATGAGTGAATCACAAGTAAAAGTTTACATTTTTAGAGGAAGAAAATTTTTAAAGAACTATTTAGGAAGTATAGAAGCGATACTATGAGTTTAATAACAAAAAATAACTACGAAGCATTTTTGCTTGATTATGTTGAGGGGAATTTATCTCCTGAACATACAGCAGAATTGATGTTGTTTTTTGAAAACAACCCAGAGTTAAAAGAAGACTTGGGAGAGTTTGATTTATTAACGCTTGATGTTCCTGAAACTAATCTTAAAAATAAAGAAGTTTTAAAAATTGATGAGAATAGAATAACTGCTTTAACTTTTGATGATTATGCAATTGCAGAAATAGAAGGATTAAATTCTAATGAAAAATCGGAAGAGTTCGCTGTTTTCTTAAAAGGAAATCCAAAATATCAGGCAGAATTTGAGACTTATCAAAAAACAAAGTTAGTTGCATCAACTATAGTTTTTGACGATAAACCAGCATTAAAAAGAGAACAGAAAGTTATACCTTTATATTGGTGGGTAACATCTGCTGCTGCAGTTATTTTAGCATTGTTTTTATTAAATGGAATTAATTGGAATGATGAGGAAACAATTCCAATTATAGCTAGTGAAATTAAAAACAATTCAGTAAAAGAAGAGTCGCTTAATAATGTTGAAAGTGTAGTTGAAGAAAATTTAATTGTAGAAGAAATTGAGGTAGTTGAAAAAATAGAGGATGTGAAAAATGAAAAAATTATTCAACCAAAAAAGCCTCAACCAATTATAGTTAAAGAAAAGGAGCCCAAAGTTATTTTAGCAAATGAGATAATCCCCGAGTTAATCAAAGATTCTATTTCTAATCAATTAAATAATCCAAAAGAAGAAACTGTTAACGAAGATGAAGTGTTATTGGCAAGTACTGATAATGTAAAAATTGTTTATGAAGAAGATGAGGTAGAGGATAATTCATTACAAAATACTAATGCCAAAAAGCCTAGCAAATTTGATGCTGTTAGAGCTGTAATTAAGCAGCAAGTTAGAGAGAAATTTTTGGATAAGGTAAAGGATGAAACAACTGTAGCTCTTAATGATGGTCCGTTTAGCTTCTTAAAAGGAAAAAAATAAAAAAAGATTGTAACAAATTAAAGTAGGTGTTCGTCCTACTATCAAACACCGGTGATATTTTAAGTTGAATTAAAAAAAATCAAAATGAAAAAGATAATAGTTAGTATCATATCACTTTTAATAGTAGGGCAATTTTTTGCTCAAAGTATCAATAGAGAATTAGAAGATTTTAACTTTTTACAAGTTAAAAATGCCTTAGAAGTTGAATTAGTGCATGGAGATAAAAATGCTGTAATAATTACAGGAATAAATACAGAAGATGCCGAAAAAATTAAAACAGAAATTAAAGATGGGGAGTTGTTAATTGCTACAGAAGGAAAATTGAAGAGTAAAGATGCAATAGTAGTTCAATTAACCTATAAAAATTTAAGGGGTATTCGTCAAAGTGGAGCTTCAGAAATAACGATGACTAATATTTATAAAACACATAAGTTTAGTTTAAAAGGTAGTGGAGCAATTGAGGCCGATTTTAAATTAGAAGTTACAGATTTGTCTGTTGATTTCTCAGGAGCAAGTGATATTAAGTTGTCCGGTTCTGCTACTAATTTCGACTTAGTTTTGAGTGGGGCTTCTGATTTAAAAGCACAAGAATTTATAGCTCAAAACATTAAAGTAAACGTTTCAGGAGCATCTGATTTAAAGGTGTATGCTGCAAAATCTATTACAGGAAAAGCTAGTGGAGCATCTAATATTAATGTAAAAGGTAGTCCAGATGTAAGAGCAATTAATTCATCTACAGCAACTAGCACATCTTATTATGCTGAAAATGTTTCAATTAATTTAGGTAAGAACAATATAGATATAAGAGATGAGAATGTTAATGCTAATATAGGGAATAAAGGAGTTGATGTAAAAGAAGATACGGCTGTAGTAAGGTGGGCTGGTACAGAGGTGACAATGATAGGGGATTCTGTTCATGTTAAAAGAAATCAAAACCCAAGAAAAAGGCATTGGGCAGGTATTGATTTAGGAATAAATGGTTTTATGACTTCTGGTGGAAGTTTCGATTTAAGTAATCCATCACATTTTGAGCAAACTAACCCTGGAAAAGTAACACAGTTTATGGAGTTAGATTTAAATAAGTCATGGACGGTAAGTATCAACTTTTTAGAACTGTATATCCCAATAAAAAATCATCATTTTGGTTTAGTTACAGGGTTAGGTACAGAATGGAATAACTATGAATTAAAACATAATGTTAGGTTAACGCCTCAAGGAGGAGAGTATGTGTTTGATGAAGTGAATGAGTACAATCAAGATTATACTTGGGGAGTAGTTGATACTAATTTTAACTTAACTAAAAATCGTTTTAAAACATGGTTTGTAAATGCTCCATTATTGTTAGAAATTAATCCAGGAAAAACAAGAAAGAAAACATTTCATTTATCTGCTGGAGCAATTTTCGGTTTGAATTTACAAACTAAGATGAAGTACAAATTCAATGATAATGGAGATGATAAAAAAGTAAAAGATAAAGACAGTTTTAACACCAATCCGTTTAGAGTAAGTTTAACAGCTCGTGCTGGTATTGGATGGTTTAATGTTTTTGCAACATATAGTTTAACACCTTTATTTGAAAGCGGAAATGGACCAGAGTTATATCCATTCTCGGTAGGGGTAACCTTATTAGGATTTTAGCCCATTTATCCTCTTAAATTGTCACCCTGAGCT
>CBDUPT010000147.1:0-6793 GCA_965369165.1 uncultured Flavobacteriales bacterium
ATCACTAGCTGTTTTAAATGAAGCTGCTAATAGTGGTGCAAGTACAGGTGAACAAATGCAAAAAATGGCTTCAACTTTAGAAGCTCTAAACGAATCATATGCATCTCAATTGAACGGTTCTCAACAACAAGCTGAAACTATGCAAACAATGTACTCAGGTATTACAGCATTAATGACTAACTTGTCAGAATCTGTAGAAGACACTAAGCGTTACAAAGAAAACATTGCTGAATTATCAACTAACTTAAGTGCGTTGAATAACATTTATGGAAATATGTTAACTGCAATGAAATCATAAAAATTATTTTTTGTTTAACTAATTTAAAACCTATTGAATTATGAGTGGAGGAGATTTACCACCAAGGCAGAAAATGATTGGTATGATGTACCTAGTATTAACTGCACTTTTAGCAATGAACGTATCAAAAGATATTTTGGATGCATTTATTGTAGTAAATGAAGGTATAGAAACATCTACATCAACATTTGCCGATAAAACACAAGTATATTATAATGCATTTGCAAGTGCTGCACAAGAAAGTAAAGCAGCTATACCTTATAAAGAAAAAGCTGATAAGGTTGGAAAAATGGCAGATGGATTATATGAACATATTGCTGCATTAAAAAAACATTTAATTGGAGGAACTGACAAATTACCTGAAGGTTCACCTGATAGTTTGTATAACATTAAAAATGTTCAAAGTAAAGACAACTATGATATGCCATCTATGCTTATGGGACTTGCTGAACCTGCAAACCCTAAGGATGGTGAATTTAGTGCCGTTGAACTTAAAGGAAAGATTAATAAATTCCAAACTAATTTATTAGGCCTTTTTGAAGATAAGGACACTAAAGAACTTATGAAAAAAACTTTAGCTGTACTTGATACTGAAGATTTTGGAATGGTTAATGGGACAATGGAAACTTGGGAAACTGGAAATTTTTACCATGTACCATTGGCTGCTGTAATTACAATCTTATCTAAAATACAATCTGATGTAAGAAGTGCTGAAGCAGAAGCTGTTGCAAAACTTTATGAAAACATTGATGCAGGTTCTGTATCATTTAATAAAGTAGACGGATTTGCTTATGCTAAAAAAGCTTACATAATGGATGGAGATTCATTTGCAGCACAAATTTTTACTGCTGCTTATGATGACAGACAAGATCCAGAAATTTTTATAGGTGATTTTGATAGTGCTGCTGTTTATAAAGGAGAAACTGATGAAGCAAAGGTAATGAAGGGAAACAAAGGAAGTAAGTGGGAGGATTTCAAAGCTGGTGGATGGTATCCATTAGAAAAGATTGAGGGTGGAAAAGGATACTTAAAAGTTAAAGAAAGTGTTGGGGTTCATGATTGGAAAGGAATCATTAAGGTAAAAACTAAAAAAGGACCTAAACTTTTCCCTTTTGAAAGTTCATTTGAAGTAGGGAAACCTTCTTTAGCTATTTCTGCTGATAAAATGAATGTATTTTATATTGGTGTTGACAACCCTGTTTCTATTGCTGCTCCAATGCCTAAGTTCACAGCTTCAGCACCTGGCTTAAGTGCTAAAGGTAATGGATGGGTAATGAGGCCTAAAAGACCAGGTAAAGTAAATATTGTTGTTACAGGAACTGATGATGATGGTAATAAAGTTAATTTAGGTAAAGCTGAGTTTAGAGTTAAAAGATTACCAGACCCTAAATCATTTATTGGTGGAAAAAGTGGTTCTACTTCAATAAAGAAAATACAATTTAAGAGTGCTTCTACTGTTGTAGCAAAAATGGAAAATTTTGATTTTGACATTAACGTAAAAGTATCTTCTTTTGTTTTCTCAACAACTAAAGCAGGAGTTATACAGGAATATAAAGTAAGTGGAAACAAACTTAATAGTCAATGTAAAAGTCTTATTGGTAAAGCAAAAAGAAACCAAAAGTTCTTTATTGAAAAAGTTAAAGTTAGAATGCCTGATGGAACGACAAGACAACTTGCGCCTATTATATTAAAAGTAATTTAATAGTTAACCATAAGAAAAAGGAGGAAGATTATGAAAATAATAAGATTAACAATACTATCGCTGATTTATGTTGGTATCTTCGCAACTAGTGAAGCAACAGCACAGAAAGTTTTAGATAAACCTTGGATAAAGGAAAACACCCCTACTCGTAGAGTTGTACCTTATACCCATGTTAGAGAAGCTGATGTAATGTGGCATAAAAGAATATGGAGAGAGATAGATCTTAGAGAAAAAATTAATCATCCACTTTATTTCCCTATTACACCAATAAACGATAGAAAAAGTTTATTCGATGTTATAAAGCAAGCTGTAACTGTAGATAAAACTTTAACGGCATACAGTACTCAAGATGATGAATTTACTGTACCATTAACAGTATCAGAAGCTATTGCACAAATGGGAGATTCTTTAACTATTATGCTAGAGGATGAATGGGGAGATCCCACTATTCCATCAACAAGTTTTAATGAAGTTGAATCAATCGACATTGTTAAATACCGTTTAAAAGAGGATTGGTTTTTTGACAATGAACGTTCTATAATGGATGTTAGAATTATGGGAATTTGCCCTTTTAAAAACCAACTAAATGATGATGGTAGTGTAAGAGGTATTAAGCCTATCTTTTGGATATATTTCCCAGAGGCTCGTTATGTTTTTGCAAATTTTGATGTATTTAATAGACAAAATGATGCTGAACGTAGAACTTTTGAAGACATCTTTTGGAAAAGAATGTTTAACAGTTATATCTATAAAGAATCTAATGTTTACGATAGAGAAATTATAGAATATAAAGAAACAGAACCATTAGGTTTACTTCTTGAAGCTGATAGAGTAAAAGATGACTTATTTAAAATGGAACACGATTTGTGGCACTTTTAAAAAGTATATAGATTATAAAAAACCCGATAGAATTTCTATCGGGTTTTTTTATATATGATATATAAAATTATTCTTCAGAAAAATCTATTAACATCTTCCTGTATGCATTAAATAATTTAGATTTAGAAACGAATCCAATATATTTACCATCATCAATAACAGGCAGATTCCACGCTTTAGTACTAGAAAATTTATCCATAACGATATCCATGTTATCAGAAGAATTCACACAATCAATTGGCTGGGTCATTAAAGTCTCAATTTTTACTTCATTATAAAGCTCTGATTTAAACATAATATTTCTTATGTCATCTAGGGTAATAATTCCATTTAAAACACCTTCTGTATCTACAACTGGATACAAATTTCTTTTAGATTTTGCCACAATTTTTACTAAGTCTCCTAAACTAGCATCAGGAGAGATTAAAATAAAATCCTTTTCAACTTCAGAATGTAAATTCATTAAAGTAAGTACTGCTTTATCTTTATGTCTAGTAATAAGCTCTCCTCTCTTAGCTAATTGCATATTATAAACAGAATGAGGGACAAAATACTTTGAAGTTAAATAAGCTATTGTAGCAGTAATCATTAAGGGTATAATTAAATCGTATCCACTAGTTATTTCTGCAATTAAAAACAAAGATGTTAATGGGGCATGTAAAACACCAGCTATTAAACCTGCCATACCTACTAATGTAAAATTACTTTCGGATAACTTTGTAAGCTCAAAATAATTAAGCGTTTTAGCAAATACAAAACCTCCAGAAGCACCAACAAATAAAGAAGGAGCAAAAACTCCACCTACACCACCAGCACCAAAAGTTAATGCTGAAGCAACAACTTTTAATAACATTAAAGAAAATAACAGTATTATCATCAAGATGATATTATCTTTTTGGTTATAAAAAATACTATTATTTACAATACTCTCATAATTACCCGAAAACAACATTTTAATAGTTACAAACCCTTCACCATAAAGTGGTGGAATAAAAAATATTAGCACGCCTAAAAGTATTCCACCAATAAGTAACCTAATAAATGGCTTTTTTACTTTCTGAAAAAAATCTTCAATAAACCAAAACACTTTATTAAAATAAACAGATATTAAACCTGTAAATACTCCTAAAAGGAGATAATAAGGAACATATGAAGCTGTAAACTGATCTTGTATTTGAATATTAAACAAGACATTATCTCCTAACATCATTCGAGATGTTAAAGCCGCAGAAACCGATGCAAGTAAAAAAGGAATTATTGAGGCTAAAGTTAAATCGAACATAAAAACCTCTAATGCAAAAACTAATGCTGCTATAGGCGCATTAAAAATACCGGACATAGCACCTACAGCTCCACAACCAATTAAAAGTGTTGTTGTTTTATAATCTAATTTTAAAATCCTACCTAAATTAGAACCTATCGCACTGCTTGTCCCAACAGTTGGACCTTCTAAACCAACTGAGCCACCAAAACCGACTGTTATAGCACTAGTAATTACAGAACTGTAAACACTAAAAAATTTAATAATACTATTTTTTTTAGATATAGCGTATAACACTCCAGGAACACCATGTCCTACAGGTTTTTTAAATAGATACTTTATAATTAGATACGTTAAAAATAACCCTATCAGCGGAAACACAAAATACAAGTAACTATGAATACTTTTAGTAAACCCAGTAGTTATCAATTCTTGGATAAAATGCACCGAATTTTTAATAACAACTGCTGCTAAACCAGATAGCAACCCAACTATTAAGCTCAATATTAAGACAAAATGTTTTTGTTGGATATTTTTAGCTCTCCATAAAAACAATTTATTTCTTAAATCCTTAATGTTCACTTTAAATATTACTGTATAAGATGTACATCTCTTTGAGGAAAAGGAATAGAGATGTTGTTTTCTTTAAATATTTTATCTATCTCAAAACGGATATCACTTTTAGTTGATTCAATATTCCAAGTATCTAATACCCAAAAATGTAGTTCAAATGATAAAGCATAATCTCCAAAGTCTTTAAAAAAAACGACAGGACTTGGACGTTTGGATACCATTTTATTTGAAGCAGCACATTGTAACAATAACTCTTTTACTTTATTAATATCAGAGCCATAAGCTACTCCTATAGGAATATTAAATCGAGTAATTCTGTTGTCAGCACTCCAATTAACTACTTTTTCATTTACAATTTTAGAATTTGGAATTACCATATAAATACCATCACGAGTTCGAATTAACGATGTTCTTAATTTAATTTGCTTAACAGATCCCGTTAACCCATCAACTTCCAAGATATCACCCACAGAAACATTTCCTTCAAATAATATGATAATACCTGAAATCAAATCTTTAAAAACATCTTGTAATGCAAAACCAATACCTAAACCTAATGCAGCAAAAACTCCTATAATTAAATCAATATTAATTCCAAGGCTTTTTACCATTAAGAAAAAGCCAAGAATATAAACGATGTATTTTACAATTTGAGTAATTGAACTGCTTCTTCCTTCATCAGCGACTCCTTTTTTTGCCAAACGCTTTTTTAAAACTGTATCAACAGTATGCGTAACTCCTTTAACAGCAAAAAAGATAATTATAACTAAAAGAAGATTATATACAGATAGTGTATATCTTCCTATTTCAAATAATTCAAACTCTAATATATTTTCAATATACTTCATACTACTAAATTAGGAAAGCTATTGTAATTGATTAACCTTTATCCAAATAAAGTCCCCCCGCTTGTTTTGCAGAAACAGTTATTCCTTTAATAAATGATGAACTAAAACCATTGTGTTCCATTTCGTTTAAACCTGCAATAGTACATCCTTTTGGAGAGGTTACTTTATCAATTTCATCTTCTGGGTGAGAACTATTAGCAATTAATAAACTTGCAGCCCCTTTAGCAGTTTGAGCAGCCATTTTTAGAGCTTCATTAGCATGAAAATCTATTTCATTACCTCCTTGAGAAGCAGCTCTAATAGCTCTTAAAAAGAAAGCAATACCACAAGCACATAATGCAGTAGCTGAAGTCATTTGTTCCTCATTTATAACGATAGTCTCACCAACCAATTCAAAAAGTGATTTTACCTCAGCTATTTTATCCTTAAATTGTTCATTATTGGCGATGCAAGTCATGGACTCACGAATAGCAATTGCTGTATTAGGCATAGCTCTAATGATTGGAATATCATTTCCAATAATTTTTTGAATATCAGCCACTTTAACACCGGAGACTAAAGGAATAACTAAATGATTAGTAGTTAAACTATCTTTTAACTCTTCTAAAACAACATTTATCTTTTGGGGTAAAACTGCAATTACAACAATGTTAGCTCTTGTAACAGCTTCCGTATTACTTACTGTCACTTCATATCCTTGTTCTTGATAAGCATTTAATTTAGCCGTACTCCTTCTTGTTAATATAAATTGATTTGGTTGATAGTTCCCACTATCTACTAAACCTTTTACCAAAGATGTTCCTAAATTACCTGCACCAATTATTGCAATTTTTGTTTCCATTATAATCATTAAAAAAAACACAAAGGTAGCAAGTTAACCTTAGCTTTAAACTTGATATCCCCTAAAGTTTAATTAATTTTAAATGATTCTTTTAAAAAAATATTACTAGCTTATAAAAACTAGCTTTTATCATTTTTAATTTAAAACTCCTAACCTAACTTTAAGTTTTTTACAACATAAACATGAAATTTATAGATTACTACAAAATATTAGGTGTTACAAAAAATGCAAGTGCTGATGATATTAAAAAAGCATATCGCAAGTTAGCCCGTAAATACCATCCTGATCTTCATCCTAACGATAATGAAGCTAAAAATAAGTTTCAGGAAATTAATGAAGCTAATGAGGTATTGAGTGATCCTGAAAAACGAAAAAAATTCGATCAATACGG
>CBDUPT010000148.1:0-6791 GCA_965369165.1 uncultured Flavobacteriales bacterium
CTTTACTTTATGTAGAATATACTATTTCTCAAAATTCAGATAAATTCAAGTCAAGACATTTATACTTTAATGCTTTTTTGTGTTTTTTAACTTTTAACACTTACACTACTTGGTGGATTTGGAATGCCTCTGAAGCAGGAATGCTAATGGCTGTTATTTTAAATTCCATTTTTATGGGAATTATATTTTTATGGTTCCATAGTATCAAAAAAAGGTTTGGAAATAAAAAGGGATATTTAAGTCTTATCTTCTTATGGATCGGTTTTGAGTGGCTTCATTATCATTGGGAATTTTCTCACCCATGGTCTAGCTTCGGAAACACTTTTGCCAACTACACTTCATTAATTCAATGGTATGAATACACTGGAGTATTAGGTGGTACTTTATGGATTTTAACAGCAAATATTTTAATTTTTCATTTGTTTAGAAAAGTTATGGTGTTAGGCGAAAAAGTTAAAGAACACAGTAAACTGATAGTAGTTATTATAGGGTTAATTATTATACCTAGCATAATTTCTATTGTTATGTATAATACTTATGATGAAGTAGAAAGTCCTACAGAAATAGTTATAATACAACCAAATATAGATCCTTATACCGAAAAATTTGGAACATTAACTGAATCACAACAGATAGAAAGAATTTTAGCTTTAGCTGAACAAAAGATTACACCTACAACAAACTATGTTGTTGCTCCAGAAACTGCTATACCAAGAGGTAGTGTTGAAAATGAACTAGAATACAACTACGCCATTAAACAGGTAAGAAAGTTTATTGCTAAATACTCTCACATTAAATTTATTATTGGAGCTTCTACTTATATTAATTATAATCAAGGAGGTGAACGACCAACTGAATCCGCTAGACAAAATCCTCAAACAAAAGTATGGTACGATGCTTTTAATTCAGCATTGTTATTAGATACTTCTCCAAACATTGAAATTTACCATAAATCACAATTAGTACTTGGAGTAGAACGCCTACCTTTTGCGGCTATTTTAGCTCCTTTAGAAAGTTTTGCCATTAATTTAGGTGGTACTATGGGAAGTTTAGGTACTGCTCCAGAAGCGGCTATTTTAGATAATAAAATTGCTCCTGTAATTTGTTATGAATCTATTTATGGGGATTACTTTGGTGATTTTATTAATAAAGGTGCCGAATTAGTTTTTATTATCACAAATGATGGTTGGTGGGAAGATACTCCAGGATATAAACAACATCTTTCTTATGCTAGATTAAGAGCAATTGAAAATAGAAGAAGTATTGCTAGGAGTGCTAATACAGGAATATCATGTTTTATTAATCAGCGTGGAGATATTATTTCCCCAACAAATTGGTGGGAACAAGATGTAATAAGTGGAAGTATAAATAACAACACAAAAAATACAATTTACACTACTTATGGAGATTACTTTGGGCGTCTTTTTGCTGCAATTGGAGCTCTACTAGTTCTTTGGAACTGGAGTTTGAAAATTAAAGGGCGATTTAAGAATAATATTTAAATTACTTCCCAAGCAATTTTGTAGAGTAAGTATTCTTCTCACCAATTATGGATAACATGTAAATACTCGGTGATAATTCTAAATTGTTTATTTCAATAACATTATTACCTGCTATTACTTTCGCTACATCAGAAGCAATTAATCTTCCTCTATAGTCATAAAAGTAAACTGTTAGGTTTTCATCCAATGTAGTAGAAACATTAAAACTAAGTTTGTTGTTATTTAAAGAAATTTGGTTCACCTCAAACCCATTGTTATTACAGTTTGTTGAAGTTATTTGATGATAAGTAGTTGCGCCATCAAAATCCACTTGCTTTAAACGATAATAAGTTGTTCCATTTGAAGGATTAGTATCGTAAGCAGAATAATGGTTAGTAACATTAGCGTTTCCATTTCCTTGAACAGTTACTAAATCAAAAAAGGTTACTGCATCAAAACTCTTTTCAACTACAAAATAGTCATTATTTATTTCTGAAGCTGTTGTCCATGTCAATTCTACTTCAGTACCATTACAATTAGCTTCAAAACTTGTTAATGTAACGGGTAAAGGATTTGTTCTATCCACTAATATCCAATCTTCATAAAAATCTGCAGCAGGCACTATAATATTTATAACTCTATCATTTCCTGCATCATTAGTTCCAAACAATAAAGGTGCTTCCCAATGAGATACTCCAGTATTAAACCGTTGTGCTAATAAGTTAGCTTCAATAATTGTATTTGTACCACCAATTTCATTTGCGGCAGGGTCGTAAGATATACTCAAAGTTACATTTGGTTTAGCAGTATATGAAAGTGCATTGATATGCCAAAATCTATCAGCGACAAATAATGAATGATCAACTGTATTATAATTCATGTTAGTTACAGCTGAAGGATAGGGTGCATTCATATCTGTAGCAGTTTCATAAGTAGAAAGAATAAACTCAGCATTTGCTCCTGTACCAGTAGATGTTTTATTGATTACCAAAGGAATTTTTGTTCCACTACTCGTTGTCCATGGGATAGTGTATGTTCCTGTTGTAATTCCAATCTCCCATTTAATCACATCTGTTTCATCTTCGGAAACAATGTTACCACCAGTACCAGTAGTAGTTAAAGCATTAGCATTAGGGTTTTGTAAAACAACAAATGCACTATTATCTATAACCACAAAACCACCATTATTTATTACCATTCTACCTTGTGAAAAAACACATGAAGAAAAGAGTGTAAATATTAATATGTTCAATAAACGTTTCACTTGTAACTTATCAAACTAATACTACTGATTAATTCTTTGTTGTAATTCTAAAACTATTTTTTCCAAAGCTTCTATTTTAGAATTTTGCTCTTCAATAACTGATTGTTGTTCCTGTATACCCTTTGTTAATATTGGGATTATTCTAGTATAATCCATTGCTACAAATTTTTCTGATTTATTTTCAATTTGTGTGTTTACACCAATTTCTTCACAAGCATTTAGATCAAAATATTTAATTCTTGTTATTTCAGGTAATATTTGTCTGACTTCTTGTGCTATAAATCCATACTCTAATTCTTGATTTAATCCCATTGTTGGGTATTTTTCTAAATCAAAATGGTAGGTAACTGGATTAAGTTGTTGAATTAAAGCAATAGCTCCATCAATTTTTTTAATATCCTTTTTTGTTCTTTCATCAGAAATTACTCCTAAGAAACCTGTGTAACCTAAGTCATTATAAAAAGCTCCCCCCCATCCCAAAGGGTTACCTGCATTTACCTGAATAGAACCTATTACACCGTTACCATCCCTTCCATTAGCTACACCTCTAACGCCAACCGCCCTATGGGTTGTTGTTGCACTAATTGCTAAACCAAAAACTCCACTCGGTATAAACCCATTACCACTATAATCAGTAATACCTTCTATTGCATTATAACCACTAGTAGTTGATGTGTTTCTTCCAGCAATAGCTACACCTGATGTACCTAAATTAGAAAAATTAGCCATAGAGGTAGCTCCAACATTAACACCACCATTAGTCATTTGCAACATGTTAGCTGGTGCTCCAGTACGAATACCAATTCTATCAAGCCCAGCATTAATAAAAAATTGATTTACTTGATTAAGTGATTCTACTCTAAAATCTCTATCTAAACCTTGTTGATTAAATGTAGAGGCTCCATTTGCATCTAAATCAATCTGAGTAGTCCCGTTTTCATAAAGGATTAGGTGTCCATCATCTCCATCATCATAAATTTGAGCAAAGAGTGTCCCTGTTAAAGCATCGCCATCTCTCCAATAAGTATTATCCCCAAAATATGAAAGGCCAGTACTACTAATATGAAAGTGATCGACACCTCCATCTTGAACAGAGAAGTCTCCTAAACCGCTCAAATTAATATCCAAATTAAACCCAGCTAATGATACTACTGTATTCTCAACTAATGGGCCTCCCAATCTAACTCTGTTAGCACCACTATTGAAATACAATCCATTATCCACTAATGGATTTCCAGTAGTAAACCTAACCCAATTAGCACCATCCCAATAATGATATCCTAAACCTGTAGCAACGTTAGTATTATATACTAGCATACTAACTGTTGTACTACCAACTATTGGAGCAATAGTTGCTAAATTTGCAATATTAACTCTAGGCACTAATAATCCTTTATTAGTAGCAGCAATATCTAACATTGCACCACCATCTGGTGCAGCACCAGTCCCATTAATTCCTACGTTTTGTGAATAACCATTAATGTGAAGAAAAACCATTGAACTAAAAAACAATATTCGTATAAATCTAGTCATAGCATATAATTTATATATAACACCCTAAACAACAAGGATAATAACTTAACAAAGTTAAACAAAAAGAAATACTATCCTTCCCTTTAATTAAAAAAATCTTCTAGAAAAAAGCTGTAAACAACTAATTTTTAGAACCTTTACTTATAAATTCTTTATTCAGTGTCCCTTGATTTTCAGAAAGCTTGACTATTACTTTGTCATATATCTTCCGAACCTTTAAAGGTTCCGAACAATAATAATCTAAGCTAATATTGAATCCTTTCTTATCTATATTGTAAGACTCAAACACTTTATTGTAAGCTTTAGTATAGTTCGGGTTTAACCCTTCGGATGCTGCATCATATTTTAATGTAGCTTGAACAATTTCCATCTCAACCATTAAATCCACCATTTTATCTTCAGGCAATACACCTTGAGGCAATTCTTTATCAGCTCCACACGAAGTCAATAAGAAAATAATTAAAAACAGTATTAATGTAATTTTATTCATAAAAAAACCCTGAAAAGACATAACGACATTTCAGGGTATAAATTTTATATTTTAATATTATGCCGCTACTTCTGTAGTAGAAGTTGACTTTATTGTTTTAGCAGCTTCAAGCATTTTTTCAATCATACTAGAACCATACTCTCCTTCCATAATATCTCTTACCTCGTAAACATCATCTCCAACAATAGCTTTGTAAAAAAAATGATTTTGAGTTTTCACTCCAGAATCAGGGATATCTTGAGTATAAATCAAAGCATTCTCTTCTTCCTTAAGTATTTCTGATTTAAATACTAAATCCTCTTGCAAATCAGATTTAAGCAAAGCTAAATCACCCTCTCCATACATTATTTCTAAACCAAAACCATCTCCAACAACTATTTCTAACGCTCCTCTTTCAGTTAAAGTAACTTGAGCTTCTCCATTAGTTTCAGCTTCAGGAACCATTACAGATAAATTAAACCCATATTCGTTTAAATCTAATGATTCAAAACCTTTTAATTGCACAGTTTCTTCTGTGTTTTCATCAAGATTATCTGTTGGAGTCTCTCCACCACAAGAAGTTAATACCAAAATACTTAACACCGAAAATAATATTGTTAACTGTTTCATAATAAATTAGATTATGTAGCAAATATAATTTAAAAAATTCATTCGCCCAATTGTTATTTTGAACTAATATTTATTCTAACCCCTTCAGAGTGTGAAGTAAATTCTGGCGCATACATACACTGTATAGAAGTTATTCCATTTGAAAAATTACCGCTCATATTAACTCTTAACGGATATTCAAACACATAAGTACCTTTAGGTAAATAATCAAAAAAGAAATTAGTTGAAGCATCTTTGGTGCTTTCATAATAACCTAAGCCATCTTGATAACGATAACCTGAGAACACATTAATAGGTTCCAGCCCAGAAGCTCTCATATCTTTCATATGTACATATTCCATATTCCTATCAACCCTTAATTCTATTCTTACTTTAATTTTATCGCCCGGTTTTAATTTTGTTTCTTTAGTTATAGGGGTAATTATTGGTCCCGAATCAGAATTTCGCTGAACAAATAATTTTTTTACCAATTTAAGTGGAGTTTCATGTGGCGTAATTTTATCTAACTGTTCAAAATATTGCCAATATAAACTTCCCCATGCTACTCCATCATCTTTTTTAGTAACCGTAACATTACCCATTGTAGGAGTTATTGCTGTTTTACTCCAAGAAGTTTTAAAGTAACCGGTTCCTGCTTCCACTTTTACATCATCTAATTTTTTAGGGTCAACTACAGTATTACCAACTTTTATCTCAACTAAATCATCACTTGCTAATAAATCTGTACCTCTTAACAATAATGCATAACAAGCCTCAGTGGTTGCTTTAGTTGTTTTCCAATCTTGCGTTTGTTTTTGCTTTAACAACCAAACTTTCATAGCTTCAACACTTTCTTTATCATCAGCAACCTCATCAAAAGCTTCTATTAATAATGCCTGTGTTTCAATTGGAGCTTGATACCAATAATAACCACCAATATTATCTTTCCAATACATTCCTAACTCATCATGATTAATAGCATTTTCTTTTAATGAAGCCATAATTAAAGGAGCTACTGACTTATCGCTCTCATTTCTATTCAATGCCAAAGCAATCATTCCTTGCATATATCTTCCTTTACCTAACCAATACTTTTTAGCTTGACCATGATAGTAATTATAGGCTTCTTTATTTCTAGAGCTAATTTCAACATCACTTAAAAAATAACTACGAGCATATAAATATTGAATTGAATTATTGCTTAAATGATCTTTTTTCATATCAATACTGTGCTTTTTTAACCACTCATAATCTTCTCTAATTCTATCATCTAAATAACGAACTGCCTTTTGTACCATATTCCAAGTTTTAGAATCATCACGAATATTCTTTACTCCTAAATGATCTAAATGTCCCATTCCTGTGACAATATGCTGAGTCATATATCTACTTTCTGGCATGCCTTTAAACCAAGTCCAACCACCATTACTAACTT
>CBDUPT010000149.1:0-6750 GCA_965369165.1 uncultured Flavobacteriales bacterium
ATCTTGAGCAAAGCAACAAACACTAACAAAAAGTACAATCAATAAAAATAAACTTCTCATATTTTTAAATTTTCAACACACCCCTAGCCCCTCTCAAGAGGGGAACCCCCTATGAGGTTTTAACCAACACTTCCTTCCAAACTAATTTCTAATAATTTTTGAGCTTCAACAGCAAATTCCATTGGGAGCTTATTTAATACTTCTTTACAATAACCATTAACAATTAAGTTAATTGCTTTTTCAGTATCAATACCTCTTTGGTTACAGTAAAATATTTGGTCTTCACCTATTTTAGATGTTGTAGCCTCGTGTTCTATTTTTGCAGTACTATTTTTAGCTTCAATGTATGGAAAAGTGTGTGCACCACATTTGTCACCCATTAATAATGAATCGCACTGCGTAAAGTTTCTTGCGTTAGCAGCATTTCTATTTATTTGAACTAAGCCTCTGTAAGAGTTATTACTAAACCCAGCCGAAATACCTTTAGAAATAATAGTACTCTTAGTGTTTTTTCCTAAGTGTATCATTTTAGTTCCAGTATCAGCTTGTTGATAATTGTTAGTTACTGCAACAGAATAAAACTCTCCAATTGCTCCATCTCCTTTAAGAATACAAGAAGGATATTTCCAAGTAACTGCCGAACCAGTTTCAACTTGTGTCCAGCTAATTTTTGAATTCTTATGACAAATACCTCTTTTAGTTACAAAGTTGTAAATACCGCCCTTTCCATCTTTATCTCCAGGAAACCAGTTTTGTACAGTAGAATATTTTATCTCTGCATCATCCATTGCAACAAGCTCTACAATAGCTGCGTGCAACTGATTTTCATCACGAGATGGAGCAGTACAACCTTCTAAGTAACTTACATAGCTTCCTTCATCTGCAATAACTAATGTTCTTTCAAACTGTCCAGTATTGGCTTCATTAATTCTAAAGTAAGTAGATAGTTCCATAGGGCACCTTACTCCTTTAGGGATGTAGCAAAATGAACCATCAGAAAATACTGCTGAATTTAAAGCAGCATAATAATTATCTGTAGTAGGAACTACAGTTCCCATGTATTTTTTCACTAAATCAGGATGATTTTGAACTGCCTCACTAAATGAACAGAATATAATACCTAATTCATGTAACTTGTCTTGAAACGAAGTTTTTACAGAAACTGAGTCAAAAACAAAATCAACAGCAACACCGCTTAACGCCTTTTGTTCATCCATTGAGATGCCCAACTTATCCATTGTTGCTTTCATTTCAGGATCAACATCTTCCCAGCTTACATCTTCTTTCTTTTTTGGAGCAGAATAGTAAGATAATTCTTGAAACTTTACTTTTGGATATTTTACATGAGCCCATTCTGGCTCAGTCATACCTTGCCAAACTTTAAAAGCTTTTAATCGATATTCTAATAACCAAGCAGGTTCGTTTTTCTTTTCAGATATTAAACGAATAACATCCTCATTTAAACCAACAGGTATTTTATCCGACTCTATATCTGAAGTAAAGCCGTATTTATATTCTTGATTTTCTAATTCTTTCTCTAAATCTTCTTCTGTATATGCCATTGTTTTTTTAGTTAAAAGGTTAAAGTCTGTAAAGTTGAAAGTTGGTTTTCAATAGCCTTTTACTTTCCTCTTTATACTTTATAAACTTTCTACTTATAAGGAGAAACTCTCTCCACATCCACAAGTTCTGTTTGCATTAGGGTTTTGAAAAACAAAACCTTTACCATTTAATCCGCCAGAGTAATCCAATTCGGTTCCGGCTAGGTATAAGATGCTTTTTTTATCGCAAACTATTTTAATTCCTTTATCTTCAAATACTTTATCATCTTCATTAATTACATGGTCAAAACTCATGTCGTAAGTTAAACCTGAGCAACCACCACCTTTTACACCAACCCTAATAAAGCTCCCTTCAGGGGCATTATCTTCTTCCATCAATTTGATGGCTTGGTTTTTCGCGTTTTCTGAGACTGTAATCATAATCCTTTTATTTAGATTAATTCTAAATTAAGGCAAAAGTACCTAAAAAGAGTTAGTCGGCAAAGAAAAATGAAAAGAAAGAAAAGGCTTTAGAAAACTATTTTATCAATAAATTTGCACCATGTTAGAAGATAAAAACCAAAAACCTGTAAGTGAGTTAGATGAATTAGGAGAATTCGGATTAATTAAACATCTTACAGAGAATATAGAATTAAAAAACAAGTCATCTATTAAAGGAGTTGGAGATGATGCTGCTGTAATACAGTACGATAATAAACAAACTGTTGTAACTACTGATTTATTAGTAGAGGGAATACATTTTGATTTGTTATATACCCCTTTAAAGCATTTAGGATATAAAGCAGTTACTGTTAATTTGTCTGATGTGTATGCAATGAATGCACAACCTAAGCAAATAACAGTTTCTTTAGCAGTTTCTAATCGTATTTCTATTGAGGCTTTAGAAGATTTGTATGAAGGAATGTTACTAGCTTGTAATATTTATGGAGTTGATTTGGTAGGAGGAGACACCACTTCATCTACATCAGGTTTAATTATTAGTGTTACCGCCTTAGGAGAAGCAGAAGAAAATGATTTAGTTTATAGAGATGGTGCGAAAGAAAACGATTTAATTTGTGTTTCTGGAGATTTAGGAGGAGCTTTTATGGGCTTACAATTGTTAGAAAGAGAGAAGCAAATTTATACTGAGAACCCTACAGTTCAGCCAGATTTTTCTGGATTTGATTATGTGTTAGAAAGGCAATTAAAACCAGAACCAAGAAAGGATGTAATAGATATGTTTAAAGAAATTGATGTGAAGCCAACAGCTATGATAGATGTTTCGGACGGGCTTTCTTCAGATTTAATTCATATCTGTCAGCAATCAAATGTTGGGTGTACCATTTATGAAGATAAAATTCCATTAGACCATACTACGGTTAGTGTTGCAGAAGAAATGAAATTGGATCCAATAGTTTGTGCTTTAAATGGAGGTGAGGATTACGAATTGTTATTTACTATTTCTTTAGAGGATTATGAAAAGATAAAAGAACAACAACGTGTTGCTGTTATCGGACATATAACTTCAGATAAAGAAGCTTACCAAATTGTAACCAAAGGAGAACAGGTTAACACCTTAACTGCGCAAGGGTGGAATGCAATTTTGAAGAAGGATTAGGGGGGGTCGTTTAACGCTACTATATGTAAATATGCCTTTAGTTTGTTCAACGCTTAAAAGTAATTATTTTCATAAGAAATCACCCCTCTCGGTCTCCCCTCAAGGGGAGAAGTTTCCTCCCCTGAGGGAGGATTAAGGTGGGTGAATAAAAAACACTAGCTAAAATTATGGCACAGCTTCCGCAAGTTTCACAAAGCTAAAATACTAGCAACAAAGCATATTATATATAGAATGTTAGGTGCTTTTTTTAAAATTCTTCACTAAATTCTAAATCGGAAATTCCATATATTTTCTTTCGTACTTTAAATTGTTGAAAGGATAATGGTCCTTCCATTATTTCATTAGAATTTAACAAATAATTATCTTTCGTTTTATCTAAAATCCAGTATTCTTCAATAGAGTTGGTTGGTTTTTCTTTACTTTGAACAATAATATAATTTTCATTAGAGCCAATTTTTTCAACATTATTAACTCGACCGTGCGATTCTATATATAAAGTCAAAGATGATGGGGAACCTGGATTGTCCGTAACATAATATTCTCCATCACTCCATGAATTCCAAGATACAATATCAAAGCATCCAGAAAGGATAATCAAAGGAAAAATCAATGATATAAATCTTATCTTTTGCATAGCTTAATTGCACCTAACGCTATTCTATGTCACGTTTCAATGTGATATAAAATTGTTGTTAAACGAAGTTAGCGTTTTTTCAGAAGAAAGTCAAGATGACTTATGTAATAAAATCTTAACTTTACATTATGAAATTATTTCGTAGCATAATAGCTTTAACGCTAATAGTTGCATTTTTAAATGTAATTGTTGGTAAGGTTATGCACGAAATTTTTGAGCACGATCATCATGAACATACCTGTGATGTGAAAGATAAAATTCACTTTCATGCTTTTGAATATGCTCATGCCGATTTTATTTGTGATTTTACTTTTTCTACTACTTTTATAGATGATGTTGAAGTTGATACTAAAAATGTAATTCGTCATTTTGAACAACAAATCAAGGTAAAATACCTTTGGTTAGTTCAAAATATATTTCTGAATAACCTCAGTTTAAGAGGCCCTCCAAGTATTAAATAGTTTTAATAAAGGTTGTCACACTGAGTTTATCGAAGTGTTGTCAATCTTAGTTATGTTGTCTATCCTTCGATAAACTCAGGATGACAACGATTTACTATTTAATTTATATTAAATGAAAAATATATTAATGCTTGTCATTTTATTAGTGATGAGTGCTGTGCTAAATGCACAAGTTATAAAAGGGAAAATAATAGATGCCCATACTAAAGAATCTATACCGGGCGTGAATATTTATTTGCCCGAAATTAAAAAGGGAGTGGTTACTGATATTGATGGTAATTACGAACTAAAAATAACTAGAAAAGGAACCTATAAAGTTCAGATTTCATTTATTGGTTATGATGTAATTTTAAAAACTATTGAAGTTGGTGAAGAACCAATAACATTAGATTTTGAATTGGCACATTCTGTAATTGAAACCAAAGAGTTTGTGGTTTCTTCGGTTTATCAAAGTAGCCAAGATGAGAATCCTGTTGAGGTAATTCAATTTGATGCCAAGCAATTACAACAATCGGCAAATTTATCGTTAATGCAATCGTTAGGCAATGTTGCTGGTGTTAGTGTTTCTGAAACTGGAGTTGGAATTAGTAAGCCAGTAATTAGAGGTTTAAGCAATAATCGAGTGTTGGTTTATAATCAAGGAATGCCTTTTGATAATCAACAATGGGGAGACGATCATAGTTTAGGTTTAAATGGACTCGGAGTGGATAAAGTGGAGATTATTAAAGGACCTTCATCTTTATTGTATGGTGCTGATGCTATGGGAGGAGTTTTGCATTTTGTGGCAGAAAAACCTGCGCCAGTAAATACCGTTCAGGCTAATGTTGCCAATAAGTATTTTTCTAATACTGATGGTTACCAAAGTAGTTTTGGAATTAAAGCCACTAAAGAGCACGTTCGTTTTGGTTTAAATGCAGGTTATAATATGCATTCTGATTACAAACAATCTGAAGCAATTTTTGATAAACGGCATTTACGAGTAACCAATACTCGTTTTAATGAAAGAGCAATAAGGGCAAGTATTGGTTTTATCACTAAGCCTTGGGTTACAGATATTACTTATTCTTTTAATCAAGCAGCAATAGGTATTCCTGAGGAATTATCGTTTCAGAATTATGATAAGGCGTTGTTAATGCCATTTCAACTAACTACATCTAATGTGATTTCAATGGAAAACACCTTCTTTTCTGGAAACTCAAAAGTTACTGTAAACTTAGGTTATCAAAATAATGATAGAAAAGAGTTTGAAGATGAACATGCACACGAATCGGAGGAAGAACATGAAGAACACGAAGAGCATGAGGAAACAGAATATTTTCAGCAAAAATTGCTTTATAGCTTACAGGATACTGGAGCTTTGGATATGAATTTAACCACTTACAATTATGATGTGAAATGGTTTTTGCCAAGTTCAAAGAAACTAAATATTGTTGTCGGTACACAGGGTAAAGCTCAAACTAATACCAATAGAGGTCATGAAGTATTGATACCTGATGCAACAATTAATCAGTTTGGTGTTTTCTCATTGTTTAAGTACCAACACAAAAAGTTTAATTTTTTGTCGGGAGTTCGTTACGATTTAAAAACAATAGTTACTGAAGAGGTCCATCATGAGGGAGAGGAAGAAGAGGGGCATGAAGATCATGCTGAAATTGAACCTGTTGATGCTAGCTTTGCTGCCGTAAATGGTTCGTTTGGGGTAACTTATCAATTAGATTCTGCTTGGTTAATTAGAACTAATGTTGCAACCGGATTTAGAGCGCCTAATTTAGCTGAATTAACTGCTAATGGTGTGCATCATGGTGCAGTGCGTTATGAGTTAGGGAATCCAAATTTAACTACCGAAAATAATGTGGAATTAGACTTAGGCATAGAGTTAAGTTCAGAACATGTTTCTTGGGCGTTTTCTGGGTTTTACAATCACATTAATAACTTTATTTATTTAGCTCCTCAAGATAGTATAGTTGATGGAGTACAGTTGTTTGAATATACCCAATCTGATGCAAATTTGTATGGTTTTGAAACAACAATAGACATCCATCCGCATGCAATGCACTGGTTGCATTTTGAAACCCAATATGCTATGGTAATTGGTAAGAAAGTAGATGGAAGTTACTTGCCTCGTATACCGGGTAATAATTTGCTTAACACATTTAAAGCAGAGTTGAAGGATTTTAAATTTATTAAAAGTCCTTTCGCCAGTGTTGGGATAAATACCATTTTTGAACAAACAAATATTGATGTTTACGAAACACCTACTTTAACTTATGTATTACTAAATGCTTCAGTTGGAGCAGAGTTAATGTTAGGTAAACAATCATTAGAAATAACAGTTGGGATAACTAATTTATTAGACCGTCAATATGTAAATCACTTATCTCGCTTAAAGCAGAATGGTATTTACAATATGGGTAGAAATATAGTTGTTGGTATTAGATTGCCTTTTAATTTGAAAAAATAAATTCAACACCTGCAAGGTTTTTAAAACCTTGCAGG
>CBDUPT010000150.1:0-6666 GCA_965369165.1 uncultured Flavobacteriales bacterium
CTTCATTGCCTAAATCTATGGCAAAAAACAAGCCTGCTCTGCGTATTTCTTTAATGGCTGGGTGTTGTTTCAACAAATCTTCTAAATATTGTCCTTTGCTGTCTGCTTCAGCTATCCAGTTTTCTTCTTTTAATACATTAATGCACGCATTGGCTGCAGCGCAGTTTACTGGGTGTCCGCCAAAGGTGGTAATGTGCCCCAATACGGGGTTGTGGGTAAGACAGTGCATAATTTCGGTGCTGCTTATAAATGCTCCAATAGGCATTCCACCACCTAAGGCTTTACCAAGGGTTAAAATGTCTGGCACTACATTATAATGCTCAAAAGCAAAGAATTTACCTGTTCTACCTATACCCACTTGTACTTCATCAAATATTAATAAAGCACCAGTTTCGGTACATTTCTCGCGTAAAGCGTTTATAAATTGTTGGGTGGGTTTACGTAAACCAGCATCGCCTTGTATGGTTTCTATAATTACGCAAGCGGTTTTGTCGGTAATCAGTTCTAAGCTCTCAATATTATTAAAGGTAATGTAGTCTATTTGTGGCAACAAAGGTTTAAAGTTGCTTTGCTTGGTTTTGTTACCAGTGGCACTTAAACTTCCGTGTGTGCTACCATGGTAAGAGTTTTTGCACGATACAATTTGTTGTCTGCCAGTATAGCGTTTTGCTAACTTTAAAGCAGCCTCATTTGCCTCTGTACCAGAGTTAACAATGTAAGAGCAATTTAAACTTTCGGGTAGGATGGAAGCTAAGTTTTCTGCTAAAGCTAACTGGCTGTTTTGCAGGTATTCACCGTACACCATTACATGTAAATGTTTATCTAATTGTTGCTTAATGGCTTCAATAACTTTTGGGTGATTATGCCCAATATTATTCACTGCCACACCAGCAATCATATCTATATAACGCTTGCCATTTTTATCCCAAATGTAAATGCCTTCTGCTCTGTCAACATCAATCAAATAAGGATTCTGATTGGTTTGTCCTTGGAGGGTTAAAAAGGTATGTAATCGTTTGTTCATTTTTATTTATCATTAAACTGTCCGTTCGAGTGTTTTTTTAGTTTTGGTTCTCGATACAATCCCGAAGTAAATTCGGGACCACTCGAACTGACAAAGCCTAAAAAAATGTATCGAGAACATTTTGTAATCCTCTTATTTATAATAAGATGTCATCCTGAGCGGAGTCGAAGGATAAACATCGTAATCCATTTTGCAACACTTCGACAAGCTCAGTGTGACAAAATGTTTTTTAAAGCCGCTGAAGGCTTTCAGTACTCCAAGCTTCAGCTTTTGCAGCAAACATGGGCTTAGTAACTGACCAAATACTTTTAAATAAGTCAGATTTTCGGTAGTTCTCTAAATCTTGTTCACTTTTCCATATACTATAAGTAAAGAAAATGTTAGGGTTGTTTTTATCGTTTAGTAATTCTAAGTGTTGCACTCCCTCAAAAGCTCTAATATTCGCTTTTTGTTGCTCAAAGTTTTCTAAAAATTGAGCCACTTTATCTTCCTGTAAAGTCAGTTTAACTATTCTAATCATAAAACTCTACTCTTATTATGTCGCCTTGGTTAATGCCAAACAGTTTGTTGGCATTGGCTTTATTAATTGCAATTTCAATATTTCCTGTTGAGCTAAATAGGGCTAAACGCTCGCCCTCAACTACAGAGTTATATGAGGAGCTTATCTCTTCAATTTCATATTCAGCACTTCTGAATAGTATTTTAAATGGTCTGCCTTTACCAAACTCTTTAAATAATCGTTCGGTAATGTTGGTTACTATGTTCCCATAATGGTCAATATAAATGGCCATACCTTTAATAACATTGTTTTCAGAAACAGCTCTAAACATTGATCGGGCAGAAAGTTCTGTTTTAGCTTTTCCGATAACCTCTAAAGTACCGCCTCTAGCGATATGGCAAGCAGCTTTTACAAATATATCTTTGGTAGGGAAAGTAATTCTATCTGTATCTTGAGATAAACTTAATTCTACAGCCTTTTCTGGCGGATTGTCTAATATTAAAGAGAATATTCCGTTATCTGCACCAATAAAGTAGTGTCCGTTAGCAAAAAGAGCAACATGAGGAGTTTCGTTGGCGTAATCAGAGTTGATACCTATAATATGTATGGTTCCTTCGGGGAATTCTTGGTAACAATTTTTTAATATGAAGGCAGCTTTTTGCATATCAAAAGCAGGGATATCGTGTGAGATATCAACTATGGCTGTAGTAGGTTCTTCTTTTAAAATAGCACCTTTAACAGAAGCAACGTAGTAGTCTTTTAATCCTAAATCAGTTGTTAAGGTAATTATTGCCATTTATAAGTTTTTAACTTTAGTTCTGAAAAAGTTAATAATTTATTGATTTAATGTAGTTTATTATTGCATCTAAATAGTGATATTTACGTACTAAATAAACAATTCAAAGGTATAAATTAAAAAGTAATTATTTGAGCGAAAGAGTAATTGAAATTAGTGGTATTAATCCAGTAGAGCTATATGGGGTTAATGAAGCCAAATTAAGCGTTATAAAACGTTATTTCCCCAAACTTAAGGTAGTTGCCCGAGGAGATATATTAAAAGCTATAGGAGAGATTGATGAGATTAATCTGTTTGAAGAAAAGATAAGTTTATTGATTCAACATTTAATAAAGTATAAACAATTAACTGAAAATAATATTGAACGATTGATGGATGAAAATGGAGCAACTGCTGAAGGTGATAAGGTGTTGCACAACGATGATGAAACAATACTTTTTGGTAATGGAGGATTGGTAGTTAAAGCCAGAACAGCCAATCAACGTAAGTTGGTAAAAGATTGTGAAAAGAATGATTTGGTTTTTGCTATTGGCCCTGCTGGAACAGGAAAAACATATACAGCAGTTGCTTTGGCTGTAAAAGCATTAAAGAATAAAGAGGTGAAAAGAATTATCTTAACTCGTCCGGCAGTAGAGTCGGGAGAGAATTTAGGTTTTTTACCAGGAGATTTAAAAGAGAAGTTAGATCCATACATGCAACCATTATATGATGCATTAAGAGATATGATACCAGCAGAAAAGTTATCAGAAATGTTAGAAGGAGGAATTATACAAATAGCTCCTTTGGCTTTTATGAGAGGGAGAACTTTAGATAAATCATTTGTAATTTTAGATGAAGCACAAAACGCTACACAAAGTCAGTTTAAAATGTTTTTAACCCGAATGGGAAAGTCGGCTAAATTTATCATTACTGGAGACCCTTCTCAAATAGATCTACCTAAAAAACAACCATCAGGTTTAATACAAGCATTAAATGTATTAAAAGATGTGTCAGGAATAAGTATGATTACTTTTGACGAAAAGGATGTGATTAGACATAAGCTAGTTAAAGACATTATTCTTGCTTATAAAAAAGAAGAAGAATAGTGAATTGGTAAATAGCTATACTTTATATATATTTGTTTTAACTACAAACTAATGCTACTATGAGTTTTGATACAAAAAAGCACGATAATTATTCCGTGATTACTTTCAGTACAGATAAATTGGATGCTATTGTTGCTCCAGATTTAAAGTCGGAATTAGTATTGGTGAGTAAGGCAGGTGAAAAAAATATTATAATGGATATGAACTCTGTTAAATATTGTGACTCTTCGGGGTTAAGTGCTTTACTTGTAGGTCATAGATTATGTAATGAGGTAAAAGGTTCTTTTATTCTTTTTGGTTTGCAGCCTGCAGTAGAAAAACTATTAAGTATATCACAATTAAATAATGTGTTAACTATAAAGGGTGGATTAGCAGAATCTTTAGATGCTTTATTTGTAGATGAAATAGAAAGAAACTTAGGTACAGGAAGTTTAGATGACTAAGTTTAATGTCCTAATATTAGGTAATGCATCAGCAGCACCAACTTTATCACGTAACCATACTTCTCAATTAGTAAATATTAATGAACAGTATTTTTTAATTGATTGTGGAGAAGGAACTCAGCTCCGATTACGAGAACATAAAATTAAGCTCCAACGAATTAACCACATTTTTATTAGTCATTTGCATGGTGACCACTACTTAGGTTTAATAGGGTTATTACAAACTATGCACCTATTAGGACGAGTTACAGAATTAAGTATTTATTGTTCTCAAAATATTAAAGAAATTATAGATATTCATTTAAAGTATTCAAGAGGTACATTAACTTATCCTATAAATTACGTTACCGTTTCAAGTACAGAAACACAAATTGCTTTTGAAAATGATAAAGTAGAAGTACGTACTATTCCATTAAAGCATAAAATACCTTGCACCGGGTTTTTATTTAAAGAAAAACCAAAACCAAGAAGAATTAATCCTAAAGCTATTCAAGATTATAACATTCCTAAATATGCTATAAATAAGATTAAATTAGGAGAGGATTACGAATCTGAAACGGGTGAAATCGTTAAAAATGAACTGCTAACTCACGATTCTTTGCCATCTTTTAGCTATGCTTTTTGCTCTGATACAGCTTTTGAAGAAAAAATAATTCCAATAATTAAGGATGTAGATTTACTTTATCACGAGTCAACTTTCCTTGAAGAGCACGCTGATAGGGCGAAAAAAACCTTTCACTCAACAGCAGCGCAGGCTGCATTGGTAGCACAAAAATCTAATGCTAAACGACTGATTATAGGGCACTTCTCTAATCGGTACCCAGATTTGAATTTACTCTTGAATGAAGCTAAATCTGTTTTTAAAAATACACGAATTGCTGAACAAGGAATTGTTTTTGATGTACAGAATTCTCAATAAAATCAATGTTAATAGCTTGTTAATAACTAAAACAAGGCTGTTAAAAAAGCAATATGAAATATGCTAAATTTGATACAGTAATTAATTTATTAACCAAAAAATTTAAAAGATTATGAACAAAGGTGAATTAATCGATGCAATGGCGAAAGACGCTGGATTATCAAAAGCTGACGCTGGAAAAGCATTAAATGCATTTATTTCAAACGTATCTGGTTCTTTAAAGAAAGGAAACAGTGTACAATTAATTGGATTTGGAACTTTCTCAATTTCTAAGAGAGCTGCAAGAACTGGTAGAAACCCTCAAACAGGAGCTGCTATCAAAATCGCTGCTAAAAAAGTTGCTAAATTTAAAGCTGGAAAAGCATTAGCTGATACAGTAAAATAATTTAGATTATTTTAATAAAAAAACCCCGAATTAATTCGGGGTTTTTTTTGTGCATTTTTTTTATTGGTTAATGTTTCCTCCATTGTTAGGTGGTGGAGGTGTAAAGTTGTCATCTCCACTTTTATATAGTACAGAAAATATAAACAACAAGATTGCTGCTGAAACAAATATTACCAATATTGAGTAAAGAGATTTAGATGCAATATTTTTCACATCAATAATATCCCAAATACCCAGGATAGCTAAAACAGTAAAAAATAAGGTTAAACCTGCTAATAGTATTGAAATTCCTTTTCTAAACATAATTGTTTTTTTATAATTCAATTCAAATATAACGATAATGGTTTTAATTTATTCTGAATGAAATGTTAAGTAATGTTAATTGGCTGCTAATATTGATTTTTAGATTATAGGTTGATAACTGATTGATAATCATTTGAAATAAATATTTGTTGATTTACATAAATTCTTACTTTTATTTAAAAGTAGATGAATATGTGTTCTAAAATTTTGAATATAAAATATAGTTTAATAGTTGTTTTATCACTCTTAACAATCCAGTTGTTTGGACAGCAGTATCATTTTGATAATTATAGTGTAAAAGAGGGCTTAGCTCAGAGTAGTGTTTATACTATTGAACAAGATAGTAAAGGTTTTTTGTGGCTAGGTACAGCGAGCGGATTATCTCGTTTTAATGGGAACGAGTTTGTAAACTATTCTACAGAAAATGGTTTAGCAGATGGGGCCGTAAAGGTTATTCATATTGATTCTTTGGGAGTGATTTGGTTAGGACATGTTGATGGTGGTGTATCTCGTGTTTCAAATGGAGAAATTAATGTTGTATTGAGTATGAGTGCTGATATTACTTCGTTTCAAGAGGATGATAAAGGAAATTTGTGGGTAGCTTCTTTTGGGGAAGGTGTAATTAAAATTGAGAATCCATATGAAAAAGATAAAGAGAAATTAAAATTTAAACAATATAAGGGACAAGAAGGTTTAAGTGATGTTGTTTTTCAGATAAAACAACTAAAAAATGGTAATATATATTTTGTTACAGATGTTGGAGTAAAGCACTATAATTATCAAAAAAATACTTTTAAGTTTTATCGTGTACCTAATATGCCAACTTATTTTCAGATTACTTATATGTTTGAATCATTTGATGGAGATCAGTGGTTTGGTTCATACAATGGAGGTTTGTACCAGTACAAAAAAAAATCTGGCCATCTTAAAATCTATGATATACGTGATGGATTAGCCTCTAACTGGATTAGTACTATTAATGATGATCAGAAAGGAAATGTTTGGGTTGGAACCTGGGGTGGAGGTTTGACTATGATAAAAGACTCTAAAGTTTTAACGATAAATAAAAGTAATGGATTAAAAGATGAGCACATTAGATGTATAAAAGAAGATAAGGAGGGGAATATATTGTTTGGGACTAAAGAAACGGGCTTACTTGTTTATAAAGGTAGTCAGTTTGTGTGCTATGGATTAAATGATAGGTTGGCAGAT
>CBDUPT010000151.1:0-6664 GCA_965369165.1 uncultured Flavobacteriales bacterium
TTTTATAAAGATAGCCTATTTACTCTTACTGTTAACCCTATACTGGGGTATGAATATAGAACTAATGAAACAGGAAACTATTCTCATTATTGGAATGGAGGGGAGCTTTACGGGTATATAGGAGAACATTTTGGGTTTTCAGCAAGTCTAAGGGATAATGGAGTATCTGATATCTTGTCAGGGAAAAATCACCTTACTACAGTTCAGGGAGCTAACTATAAATTAAATCAAGGACAAACAGGAGGAAGAAGTGATTATAGTGAAATGAAAGGTGCAATTTATTACTCTTGGAAGTGGGGTAGGTTAGGTTTTGTTAAAGATAATTACACTTGGGGGGATAATTACCATGGAGCTAATATACGTTCTAATAAAGTTCCGTCAATAGGTTATATTGATTTTAACATAAAGCCTATAAAATGGTTTGAATTAAATTATACTCACTCGTGGTTGGTATCAGAAATACTTGATAGTTCTCGTACCTACTTAATTAATAATGAACAGCGTAAAATATTTATGAATAAAAATTTAGCTGCCAATATTTTTACATTCAAGCCTTTAAAAAAATTACATATTTCTATAGGTAATTCAATAGTTTATTCAGATAACGGAATTAAACCCTATTATTTAATTCCTTTTATGTTTTATAAATCTGTAGATCATACATATAATGCTGCAGGGAGTAATGCATTAGGAGAAAATGCACAAATGTTCTTAAACATTAGCTCAAGGCAAATTAAACATTTGCATTTATATACTTCAGTATATGTAGATGAGATTAGTATTGGAAAAATGTTCGACTCTAATTTGAGCTCAAATATATATAGTGCAAAATTTGGAATAAAGATTAATAACTTTCCTGTTAGAAATACATATTTAATAGCAGAGTATACTAGAACTAACCCTTGGACTTATCGTCACCAAATAGAATCTACAACATACGCATCAAATAATTATAATTTAGGGCATTATTTAGGTGAAAATGCACAAGAAATATACTTAGAAGGAGGGTTAAAGTTGTTCAGAGGATTAAAGGTATCTTTGGCATATACTAATGCTTTAAAAGGGGCTGAACATAATTATGCAGTAATTTTTGGTAATGCAAACATTAAGGGATTGCCCTTTATGGCTAATACTGTATGGGAAAATCAAACAATTGAAAGTAGTATAAGGTATGAAATCATCAATGGAGGATATGTTTATGTTAAAGGTACATTGAGCAAAATTTCAGGGGATCCAACTTACAATCCAAATTTTTACACAGGAGAACAAACCACAATTACTGGGGGAATTAATTTTGGATTCTAATAGGGATATTATTTCCCTAAAAGATATTGCATTTCAAATAATTTCAATTGAGTTTCAAAAAGCTTAAGGCGAATATTTAGTAATTCATCTTCATCTTCATCTTTCTTTTTCCCTTTCTTTTTCTTACTAGAACGGCCTAATTTACTTCTGATATCATCATTGTTTGAAGTTGCCCCATCATCGATAAGATCTTTCTTAATATCTTTTTTTGCTCTCTTTTTAGGAGCATCTTCAGCGCTTCTGTTAAAATTATAAGTTATACCAATACCAATATAATTATATTTATCTCTTGCAGTCCAATCTCTGCTGAAAGCATCTAGGCGATCAGTAAATGTAGAAGTTTGGGTAAAGTCAAAATGAAAATCCATTTTGTAATTGAATTTATAATTTAATCTTACTCCATAAGGTATAGACCATGTCTGAGCTTTTTTTACTTTGTCACTTAAAGTCTTTTGAGATAGTCCTTGAGTAACCTCAGACTCAACATACCCTTCGTAATCTTTTGTGTTAAGCGTATAAGTATCAAAAAGCTGAGATCTATACCAAGTTGAACCGAAGCCTAAATGACCATAAAGTGTAAAACGATTGTATTCATTCTTTTTAAATAACACATCATTTAATCGGTAGTTAATTTGGAGTGAAATATCATAAAAACTGTTTCGGAATGAAATTAAAGAAGAGTTTTTACCAGTTTTTCGAGTACCAATTAAACTTCCTTTTTGGTAGTTTAGTTGAGCTCCAAGACCCCATTTTATCTCTCTACCTATAGTGGCTTTAAATCCACTTGTTATGTGTTCGTTAAATTGACTAGGACGAGGGAATAAATTATAAGCGGCAATATCACCAAAATATATATTCATTCCTGCTGATAAACTTATAAAAGCACCATCGAATACTGGTCCGAAATTTTTACTTACTTCATCAGAAGCTTCATCATCATCATCATCTTCGGTATTTTCGGGAGTTGTTGGGGAAGTTTTGTCAACTAAAGTTTTGGAAGATTCAGGTTGAATTGCTTCTGGAGCAACAGTTGGAACTGTTTGATTACTATCAACAGAAGCATCTTGTGCAAAAGCAAGACTTATGCTAAACATGAATAATAAAGATAAAGAGACTCTTATATAGTTCAAAACATATAATTTATAACAAACAAATATCAACTTTTAAAGCTAGTTTAGCAAATAATTTACACATTATATGTATATTTAGGATTCTGATTTTTGTAAGAGCATTAAGCACATGTTTAGAATAAGCACTTATTTATTATTATTTTTATTACTCTTTTTTTTTGTGGTGAATAAATTACAGGCCCAAAAAATTGATGTTTCTAATTACGAAAATAAAGCACAAGCTTATGCTATTCTTTCAGCTCAGTACAGTAAAGACGGTTATTTCTATGCTCGTGAGAATTATTTCTTATCAAATAAAGAGAATATTATTAATAACTGCGATAGTGGTTTAATTTCCGTTCAGTTAGCAATGGATTTTACCGATAGTGCCTTGTTTTATGCTCATGATACTAGTGTTTATGCTAAGTTTTTAATGGGAATGGTTAAAGATGACCAGTTAATAGCATTTCAGGCGTTTAACAAAGTGAAAAGAGAAGGTGTTTTTCAGCAGTTTAATGTATTTTCAGAGGTTTCTATGTTAAGGATGGGTAATGCTATAGTGGATGCATACATGGCTTCATTAATGATCGAAATGAATGATTTTGTTCTAAGCAGTAATGAGAAAATAAGAGATTTTACTCGGTTAGAGTTGGATGAAAACTCCTATATCACCATGAAAGCCTTATATAGTCAAAGTTTATATGAAATAAGGAATGAGTTAAAGCTTTTGGATAACGAGAAGATGTCGCTAAAGGGAAAGGAACTACTCAAACTTCAAGATAGAATTGCCTTATTAAAAGAGGAGGAAAAAAAATATGAATTTAAGGTTGAAAATAGTGAAGATAAGTTGGTTAAGGTTAAAAATGATCTTAGTAAAGAGATGCTTCAAATTGTAAATAAAGATATCTTTACAATAAATAAACAGGGGTTTTATAGTGACAAAGTACCTGTTCCCTTAAATATTGAACTTCCAATGGGTTTAGTATATAGAGTTCAAATAGGTTTTTTTAAAAGTCAATTACCACCAGAACATTTTGAAGGTATTTTTCCAATAACATCACAAAAAGTTGATGAAACTTATTACAGATATGTAGCTGGTTCTTTTGCTAAATATGAAGAAGCAAAATCAGCGAAATCAGCAATAGCTAGTAAGGGTTATATAGATTCGTTTATAGTAGCTTATTTTAATCAAAAAAAGATATCAATTAGTGAGGCTTTAATTGAAGAAAAAAAATAGTTAATTCTAACTATTCTTCTAATTTACTAACCCACTTTATATTATTAATTAAAATTAAATTGGTATTAGGAGTAGCATTACTGCCCGAAACTCCAAACACAAGATCAATTTCTTGCATGTGTCGGTTAGTAAAATCTATCAAAGGGATAACAATTTCTGTGAAAGAGGAAGTATCAAGAGCTTGTGTTGAAACACTTATAGGATCACTTTGATGAAATGCTTCACAATTAGTACCTCCTAAGTTCAAATGGTTACCATGAATAAACACACTAAAATTATTAATCGCGGCATCAGCATGTAATTTGGCATCAAAGATTAAATATCCTTTTTTAAAATCAGTTGCATTTTTCTTGTTTAATAATTTTATAACTAATTCGTATTTACCAGTAGAGTCGCTATTTATTAATAGGTAAGTATCTCCATTAATTAATGTGTCACCAGGAGTAATTATTGTGTCTGGGGGATTAACATTGTTATCTATAGTTGTATCTGGAGGGATAATAGTAGTGTCTGGATTTAAGAAAATAGTGTTAATACCTGTAAAACAACTTGTAATACTAAAAGAACCAGTTGAAATACTTTCCCAATAACCAACTTTTCCATTAGACCATATTGTAAAAGAAGAATCAATGTATTCACATGAACCATCATCAATACTAGCTAAGTTGTTGTAATTTATTGCGGCAGGATCTGTACATCCCTCTCTTTCATTTTCTTTACTACAAGAAATAAAAAGAAATGTAATACAAGATACGGTCACAATGTTGAGTAAGGTTTTCATAGTTTTGATTATTAATAGTGGGTTCTACTAAATTTACTCAAATATACATTTTTTTGGTAATGTAATAGAAATGTTGATTTATCATTTTATTAAAACAAATTTGGTACTTTAGTTCCCAGTATATGTTATTTGAAAGTTAGTTACCCTTTAGGTTACCCAAAATTGGAAAACCTGAAGATACATCAATAATAAAAGGGATTGATGCGTAGCTTATAGAACCTCTATCTTCGCCACTAAAAAAAGTAATTATTACTCTACTGAGTTGGAAATCTTTACACAACAAAACTCTACGGCAAATAACATTAAAAAAACAGCTAGAGAAGTAAAAATTAATTCTATTGCAGATATAAATAAAGTTTTAAATGTTTGAGCTAACAATAGTTCCTTTAAAGGTGAATAATAATGACGTTGAACAATCTGAAAACTGATATTCGTCAGTTAATAATTTTGCATTTGAGTTGTTTTTTGTGATTAATTAAAAGTATAAAAGCCCTTGACTGAAAAAAATACTGACATACCTTGTTATCATTGTGGCGATTCGTGTGAAAACGAATTGATAGTTTATAATGGTCATAACTTTTGTTGTAATGGTTGTAAAACAGTTTATGAAATTCTGAACCAAAATGATTTATCAGATTATTATAGCATTGAAAATACACCAGGAATTAAAAATAAACAGGTAAATGATAGTTACTATAAGTTTTTGGATATTGAAGAAATTGCTAATCCTTTATTTGAATTTGTAGAAAACGAAAGGCGATTGGTTAGGTTGTTTTTACCTGAAATCCATTGTACATCATGTGTTTGGTTGCTCGAAAATTTAAATAAGTTAAATAAAGGAGTTGTTTTTTCTGAAGTTAATTTCCTTAAAAAAGAAGCATTAATATCTTTTGATGTAAATGTGATTAGCTTTAAAGAGTTAGCAATTTTATTGCATAGAATTGGCTATGAGCCTAAGTTTGATTCGCATAAAAAAACAAGTGTAGTAAATAAAAAACAATATTTTAAACTGGGAGTTACATTATTTTGTTTCGGAAATGTAATGCTGTTTAGTTTTCCAGAATACTTAAATCCTGACGAAACATTTTTAAAATCTTATCGAAGTTTTTTTACTTACTTAATATTAGGATTTTCAATACCAGTATTATTTTATTCTGCTAGGTCTTATTTAGTTTCGGCCTTTAAGGCATTAAGAGCAAAATCTATTAATTTAGATGTGCCAATATCATTGGGAATAGTTACATTATATTTTAAAAGTACTTACGATATATTCTCGGGTAATGGACCAGGTTATATGGATTCGTTTGTTGGGTTTATTTTGTTTTTATTGATTGGTAAATGGTTTCAAGACAAAACATATCAAGCACTTTCATTTAATAGAAATTATCAATCTTATTTTCCTTTAGCGGTTACTCTTTTTAATAAAGGAGAAGAGCTTATTGTTCCGGTTGAAAAGGTTAAAGAAGAAGATGTAATTATAATTAAAAATGAAGAAATTATACCAGCAGATGCTGTATTGATAGATGGCAAAGCCAACATTGATTATAGTTTTGTTACAGGAGAATCTGATTTGATAGCAAAAGAACAAGGAGACAAAATTTATGCAGGAGGAAAACAAGTTGGAACAACTATAAAATTAAAAGTTACTAAAAGTTTAAATCAGAGTTATTTAACACAATTATGGAACCAAAATGCATTTAAAAAACAAGAGGATAATACGCTTTCAAATTTCAACAATAAATTAAGTAATTATTTTATAATAGCAATTATTATAGTTGCAGTAGTTTCTGCAGTATTATGGAGTTTTATTGACTCATCACAAGTTATAAATGTTGTTGTTTCTGTCTTAATTGTTGCATGTCCTTGTGCTTTAGCATTGTCTATACCATTTACTTTTGGTAATAGTTTAAGAATAGCAGGAAGCAATGGGTTGTATCTTAAAAATAGTAAGGTTATTGAAAATTTGGGTAAAATAACTGATATTGTTTTTGATAAAACAGGTACACTTACTACTCAGCAAAATTCTAAAGTGCAATTTGTAGGAGAGCGTTTAAATTTAAGACAAGAAACTTTAGTTTATGCTTTAGTTAGAAATTCATCACATCCAATAAGTAGAATGTTAGCAGAACATCTTAAATTGAAAGATTTAAGGTTGTTATCTGTTACAAATTTTAAAGAAATTGCAGGTAAAGGAATTAGTGGAGAGGTAGATGGTGAAACTGTTTTTGTTGG
>CBDUPT010000152.1:0-6595 GCA_965369165.1 uncultured Flavobacteriales bacterium
ATATATGCCAGACATGTATCGTTCGCCATCTATTGAAACTTATGTAGATTATGGTGAAGTAAGAGGTGGATTAACTGATGAAAAATTGGTTAATACTTCTAATGCTCGTCAACCAGTTACTGGAACTATCCCTAGAGGATATATGCCTTACGCTTATAAAAATACTCCAGAAGATTATGAATTGGCAGGTCAGAACTTAAAAAACCCAATTGTATTTTCTGATAAAGTATTGAATGATGGAAAAGAATTATTTGGAATGTTTTGTGTGCATTGTCACGGAGATAAAGGTCAAGGTGATGGAACTTTAGTCCAAAGAGATAAGTTTCCACCTATTCCAACTAAATTTTCTGCTGGCTTGGATATCTCGGAAGGTAAAATGTTTCATACAATTACTTATGGTAAAGGTTTAATGGGATCACATTCCTCTCAATTAAATCAGGAAGAAAGATGGAAATTAGTACACTATATTAGAGCTGGACTTATGGGGGAGACTCCTGTTGCAAAAACAACTGAAGTCACTACAGAAGTTATAGTAGAAGAAAATGCGGAAGCTCCAGTTGAAGTATCAACAGAAGCTACGAATGAAACAGGTCATTAATATTAAAAGATAAACATTCTAATAAAATGGAATTTACAGTATCAAATAAAGCAAAATTAACTACCCTTATATTAGTTGTAGTTGGATTAGCATCGCTACTATTAGGAATATTTACCTCTCATGGGCATCACATGTCTCAACAGTTGTGGGCAAATTTATTAGTAAATGGATATTTCTTTTTTACTATATCATTAGCTGCATTGTTTTTTATTGCCTTGCAATATGTTTCTGAAATGGCTTGGGGTGTTACTACACAAAGAGTATTTCAAGCGATAATGAGTTTTATGCCAATTGGTGCAGTTGTTTTATTAATTGTATTTGCTGCAAGTTCTATGCATTGGAACCACTTATACCACTGGATGGCAGATGGTGTTATGGATCCTGCAAGCGAAAATTACGATAAACTTATACATGGTAAAGAAGGTTACTTGAATCAACCATTTTTCTGGATAAGAACATTACTATACATTGCTGTTTGGATTTATTTTGCTAGATGGTTTAGAAAAAAATCTTTAGAAGAAGATAAGTTAGAATTAAATGGAGCAACGTCTCCAATCTATGGGAAAGCTATTTTTAAAGGTGTATTGTTTATTGCATTTTTTGCATACACTTCCTCATCTTCAGCTTGGGATTGGATTATGGCAATTGACGTACATTGGTTTAGTACAATGTTTGGATGGTACTGTTTTTCAGGTATGTGGGTTTCTATGATGATAGTTGCAGTAGTATTGGTTCAATACTTAAAAAGAAACGGCTACATGAAAGAAGTTAATTCTAGCCATATTCATGATTTAGGAAAATGGATGTTTGCAATTAGCTGTCTATGGTCATACATTTGGTTTAGTCAATTTATGTTGATTTGGTATTCAAATATTCCTGAAGAGGTTACTTATTATATACAAAGATTTGAAGATTATAAACTATTGTACTTAGGTACTTTCTGTGTGAATTTCTTTTTACCATTCTTTGTATTAATGTCTAGAGATGCAAAACGAAATGGAATATTCTTAGTGCCTATAGCATTAATTGTATTTATTGGACACTGGGTTGATGTATTAGTTATGGTTTTACCAGGAACAATGTTTGAACACGGAGGGTTAGGAGCAATTGAAATAGGTATGTTCTTGACATTTTTAGGAGTATTTATTTATACAGTATTAAGAGCTCTGTCTAAAGCACCATTGATGACTAAAAATCATCCAATGTATGATGAGAGTTTACATTTACACCATTAATTGAAATAGAATAATATTAAGAAAGTCTTTTAAATTATGATGACTATAATAGTAATAGTAGCAATTTTATTAGTAGTAGTAACTGGGGTACAGTTATTAAAAATTGCAGAGTTAAGATCTAAGAGTAAAGGTGAAAACATTTACGATGTAAAAGAGAAGGATGGTAAGACGCAAGGCTTGTTGTTATTTCTTTTCTTATTTCTCTATATGGGTTACTTTGCATGGCAATTGTTAGAGTGGGGGCCTAGACTTCTTCCTGTTTCTGGTTCTGAGCATGGTGTAGATTATGATTTTTTAATGAATCTTACATTAGGAATAATTTCGGTAGTATTTGTTATTACTCATATTTTTCTGTTTTGGTTCTCTTATAAATATGCATATAGTTCTAAGAGAAAAGCATTTTTCTTTACACATTCTAATAAGCTAGAATTGATTTGGACAATTGTTCCATCATTAGCTTTAACAGTATTAATTTTAATTGGATTAAATAATTGGAATTCAATTATGGATCCTATTCCTGCTGAAACAGATCATGTTTTAGTTGAAGTAACAGGACAGCAATTTACTTGGACGGCAAGATATGCAGGAGAAGATAAGAAATTAGGCCGTTCTCACGTAACCTTAATTGAAGGTGCTAATGCTACTGGTGTTGATGCTAACGATCAGTTTTCAAAAGATGATAAGTTGGTAAAGGGAGAATTTCATTTGCCGGTGAATGTACCTGTTCAATTTGTATTTCGTTCAATTGATATTATACACAGTGCATTTCTACCTCACTTTAGAGCTCAAATGAACTGTGTACCTGGTGTAAATTCTCAGTTTAACTTTGTCCCTAGAAAAACAACAGCTGAAATGAGAAAAATTACAGGTAATGATGAGTTTAATTACGTTTTACTATGTAATAAAATTTGCGGAGCAGCACATTATAATATGCAAATGGATGTTATAGTTGAAAGTCAAGAAGATTACGATAAATGGTTGGCTGAACAAAAAACATTTGGAGAATAATAAAGAATAGATTTAAGAACATTACTTAATAGATATAAGAATGAGTGCACATCATCATAATGAAAACGATTTTTTGTTTAAGTACATTTTTAGTACTGATCATAAAATGATTTCTAAACAGTTTTTGATAACTGGTTTCACCATGGGATTTATTGGTTTAGTTATGTCAACCTTATTTAGGTTACAATTAGGATGGCCAGGTGAAAGTTTTGAAATAATAGAATTGTTAATGGGAAGTTGGCAAGAAGGTGGAGTTATGGCTCCAGATAAGTATTTAGCTTTAGTAACCATGCATGGTACCATTATGGTATTTTTCCTACTAACAGCTGGTTTAAGTGGTACGTTTAGTAACTTATTAATTCCATTACAAATTGGAGCAAGAGTTATGGCTTCGGGGTTCTTAAACATGTTGTCTTATTGGTTTTTCTTTGTTTCTTCTGTAATAATGTTAATATCATTATTTGTTGAAGGTGGAGCAGCATCAGCGGGATGGACAGTTTACCCACCTTTAAGTGCATTACCGCAAGCAATACCTGGTTCAGGAGCTGGTATGACCTTATGGTTAGTTTCGATGGCTATATTTATCGTTTCTTCTTTATTAGGTAGTTTGAATTATATTGTAACCATTTTAAATATGAGAACTAAAGGTATGTCTATGACTAGATTACCTTTAACAATATGGGCATTTTTACTTACGGCAATTATTGGTGTTTTATCTTTCCCTGTATTATTATCAGCAGCATTGTTGTTAGTGATGGATAGAAGTTTTGGAACTAGTTTCTATTTATCTGATATTTATATTGGAGGTCAGGTTTTAGACCATACTGGAGGTAGTCCAATATTATTTGAACATTTATTTTGGTTCTTAGGGCATCCAGAAGTATATATTGTATTATTACCTGCTTTAGGAATTACATCTGAAATTGTCTCTACAATGTCTAGGAAACCAATTTTTGGATATAGAGCAATGATAGGTTCTATGATGGCAATTGGGTTTTTATCATTTATTGTTTGGGGACACCATATGTTCATAACTGGAATGAATCCATTTTTAGGCTCTGTATTTACATTTACTACTTTATTGATTGCTATTCCATCAGCCGTGAAAGTGTTTAATTACTTAACTACTTTATGGAAGGGTAATATAAAATTTTCTCCCGCAATGCTTTTTAGTGTTGGATTAGTCTCTACTTTCATTACTGGTGGAGTTACAGGGTTAGTATTAGGAAATTCAACGTTAGATATAAATGTTCATGATACATATTTCGTAATAGGTCATTTCCATATTGTAATGGGCTTGTCTGCTATATTTGGAATGTTTGCCGGTGTATATCACTGGTTTCCAAAATTGTTTGGTAGGATGATGAATAATAAGTTAGGCAATCTTCATTTTTGGTTAACTATAATTTGTGCTTATGGAGTTTTCTTTCCAATGCACTTTTTAGGATTGGCAGGAGTACCAAGAAGATATTATACTAACTCAGAATTTCCAATGTTTGATAATATGGTTGATATTAATGAGTTCATTAGTATGTTTGCTGTATTAGCTTTGTTTGCACAGTTACTTTTTATGTTTAACTTTATTTATAGTGCATTTAGAGGGCCTAGAGCTCCTCAAAATCCATGGAAAGGGACGACATTAGAATGGACTACTCCAGTAGAGCATTTCCATGGAAACTGGCATGGTGAAATTCCTACTGTTCATAGATGGCCTTACGATTATAGTAAAGTTGATGAAAATGGTAATTTTATTGGGGGAGAAGATTTTATTTCTCAAACGACACCTCTTGGAGAAGGTGAAAAAGATGGAGGACATTAATAAAATGACAACCATTTCGATGGAAAATATTAACTATAAAGAAGAAATCAAACAAAAGACTTCTAAACCACTTATGTGGATTGCAATAATGAGTATTGTAATGTTTTTTGCTGGATTAACTAGTGCTGTGGTGGTAAGTCAGGGTGGTGGAGCATTTTTAGATGTGCCTATGCCTTCAGCTTTTACTATTAGTACTTTCGTTATAGTGGCTAGTAGTTTAAGTTTCCATTATGGTTTAATTTCTATAAAAAAAGGAAATTTTGGAATTGCAAAACTATGTGTCTTAGTTACATTGATACTTTCTTTTGTGTTTATTGCATCTCAATGGATGGGATGGACTTATTTATATGAAAATGGAGTATTTGCAGTAGGAAGCGCTAGTACTTCTTCAAGTTCATTTTTATATTTATTAACGGCTCTACATATTGTACATTTAATTGGTGGTATTGTAAGTTTGTTAGTTGTTTTTTTTAAATTAAATAAAAATAAATATAGTACAGAAAAATACTTAGGTGTTCAAGTAAGTATTACTTATTGGCATTTTTTAGGTGGACTATGGGTTTACCTTTATTTATTTTTTATGTATATAATAGCGTAGTTAAAAAAGATTAGAATATGTCTCATACAGTAGTAGTAGATAGTAAAACAGCATGGGCAGGAGATAATAACTCTCCATTTGGTGCTGGTTACGGTAAATTAATGATGTGGTTTTTCTTAATGTCAGATGCATTATCATTTACCGGATTTTTAGCAGCATACGGTATGTACCGTCATTCTTATGCTGATATTTGGCCAACTGCCGAAAATGTATTTACACACTTTCCATTTATGCACGGTGATCATCCTTTGTTATATGTGGCATTAATGACTTTTATCTTAATTATGAGTTCTGTAACAATGGTTTTAGCTGTTGAAGCTGGGCATCGTATGGATAAGAAAAAAGTCATAATGTGGATGTTTTGGACTGTTATTGGAGGTTTAATATTTGTTGGCTCTCAAGCTTGGGAATGGTATCATTTTATTCATGGAACAGAGTTAGGAGCTTTAGAAATGGGAATAGGTACATTTACACTCCCTGATGGAACAGTAGAACAAACTCAAGGAATTATAGGTAGATGGGCTGATGAATCTAAACAAGTTTTAATGTTACCATGGAGAGAAGTTGCAGGAGATGTTACTTCTGACTATTTAACATTGTCTGGACAAGCATTAACTGATGCTGTTGCTGCAGGTCATGAAATACACGGAGCAAACTTAACACATAATGAATATGGTCATCCTTTATTTGGAGATTTCTTTTTCTTCATTACAGGATTTCATGGTACTCACGTATTTAGTGGTGTAGTATTAAACTTTATTATTTTTGTTAATGTTATTATGGGTACGTATGAAAAACGTGGTCATTATGAAATGGTTGAAAAAGTAGGATTATACTGGCACTTTGTAGATTTAGTGTGGGTATTTGTATTTACTTTCTTTTATTTGGTATAAAAATTATTAAAAAGATTAATTATGGGACATTCTGAAGACGGACCTTATAAATACGCAGCTCATCATTCTGAAGCAGAAGGAAAGAAAACGCGTAGAATGATATGGAATATGTTTTGGGTACTTTTAGGGATTACTTTTATAGAAGTAATGCTAGGTATTTTTTGGAAAGATATAGGGGTTCAATGGCACACTGTTAAAATGACTTTTATTATCTTAACAATTGCTAAAGCATATTTTATTGTGGCTTATTATATGCACCTTAAACATGAAAGAAGCTCATTGCAAAATACAATAATAATACCTTATGTATTATTAGCTTTATATTTAATATATCATATATTTACTGAAGGGACACATATCAATTTTATTAAATATTATCCTTGGTAATACAAAAAATATAATTTAAATTAAAAGATCATCAATATTGTTTGATGGTCTTTTTTT
>CBDUPT010000153.1:0-6594 GCA_965369165.1 uncultured Flavobacteriales bacterium
TGCGCTTGTGGAAATGGCGAAAACCTATTACCTTCAATTAAATACTGAATATGATTTTTATATCGTTACTCGAAATACTGATTACCTAGAAACGACTCCCTACGCTACCATAAAGACTAATGAATGGAATAAAATTGATGATGCTAAAGTTTATTACTTGTCAAGTGAAAACACCAATAAAAGGACTATCAAACAACTAATCCAAGAAGTAAATCCATCCTTAATTTATTGCAACAGTTTATACTCGCCAAAATTTACCCTCACTCCTATTCGTATTGCTAAAAAACTAAATATAAAAACAATTTTAGCCGTTAGAGGAATGTTATCTGATGGTTCTTTATCGGTAAAAAGCCATAAGAAAAAAATATTTATAAGCTTAATGAGAACCATTGGTTTATTCAATAAAACGCTCTTTCACGCAACTAGCTTAGATGAAAAAAATGATATTGTAAAAACTTTTGGGAAGAACACAAAGGTAATTGTCACTCAAAATTTACCTGAACTTAAAAATATCACTTACATCTCTAAACAAAAAGAAATAGGTCAATTAAAAATGGCTTTTGTTGGTAGGGTTGCTCCAGAAAAAAATACTTTATTTGCTATACAAGTTTTAGCCAATTGCTCGCAAAAAATTGAGTTAGATATTTATGGTTCCATTTACAGTCAAAACTATTTTGAACAATGTAAATCTGCCATCAACCAATTACCCAATAATATCGTTGTTAATTATAAAGGAGTTTTAAATCACGATTTGTTAGACGACACCTTAAATAATTATCATGTTATTTATTTACCATCAACTGGTGAGAATTTTGGACATAGCATAATTGAAGGCATGAGTAATTCATGTGTTCCTGTTATTTCTAACAAAACTCCTTGGAAAAATTTGGAGCAAAAACATATAGGTTTTGATATTGATTTAGCCCAACCAAATAGGTTTTCTGAAACAATAGACAACTTAGCAGAAATGAATGAAGATGAGTTAAATCTGTTGACTAAAAATGCTTATCATTTTGCCCAAACCATTATTAACGATAATCAGTTAAAAGAAGATTACGACAAACTCTTTAATTTTTAAAACCACAGAGGCACAAAGTTCACAGAGAAATGAATACCAATTTAAACTACTTAAATACCATTACCGCAAAAATATTAGATGCCAGTATTGATGTGCATAAAAATTTAGGTCCAGGTTTATTAGAGTCAGTTTACGAACATTGTTTGTACAGAGAATTACAAAACAGAGGGCTAAATGTAAAACAACAAGTATATTTGCCTGTTATTTACAAAGGAGAAGATATTGATTTGAATTTTAGAATGGACTTATTAGTTGAAGATAAAATAGTTATAGAGTTAAAATCAGTTGAAACGATTTTACCTATTCATGAAGCTCAAATTTTGACTTATTTAAAATTAGCTAACAAAAAGTTAGGTCTATTAATTAACTTTAATGTTCCTTTATTAAAAAACGGATTTAGAAGATTTATAAATTAAAACCCCTTGTGTCCTCGTGTCCCTGTGGTGAAATAAAAAAAACAAAACCTCTGTGTCCTCTGTGGCTCTGTGGTGAAATAAAAAAATATGTACATACTAGGAATAAACGCATATCATGGAGATTCATCCGCTTGTATTATGCACAACGATGAAATTATTGCCGCATCTGAAGAAGAAAGATTTAGAAGAATAAAACACTGGGCAGGATTTCCAACAGAAGCCATAAAATTTTGTTTAGGAGAAGCTGGTATTGATATTACTCAAGTTGATTACATTACAATTTCTCGTGATCCTTCGGCTAACCTACATAAGAAAATCATTCATTCCGTAAAAAATCTAGTTTCTGTTAAAGCCTTAAAAGATAGACTTGCTAACTCTAAAAAAGTAGTAAGCGTTAAAGGTGAATTAGCTAAAGCATTTAATATTGATGAAGAAAGCATTAAAGCTGAAGTTAAAAACATTGAACACCATAGAACTCATTTAGCAAGTGCATTTTTTGCTTCGCCATTTGAAGAAGCTGCAATTCTTTCCATTGATGGTTTTGGTGATTTTACTTCAACCATGATTGCTACAGGAAAAGGTAAAAAAATTGATGTGCTTGACCAAGTTATTTATCCGCATTCTGCTGGTATTTTTTATACTTCATTAACGCAATACCTAGGTTTTCCTCACTATGGTGATGAATATAAAGTAATGGGATTAGCTCCTTACGGTGAACCAAAATATGTTGATGAACTAAAAAAAATTATCATTTTTAAAGACAATGGTTTATTTGAATTAGATACCAAATACTTTACCCACGCTAAAGAAGGGGTAAGTATGAGCTGGGAAAACGGTGACCCACATATTGAATCTATTTTCTCGAAAGAATTAGAGAATTTATTAGGTCCTGCCAGACAAAAAGGAGATGAATTAACGCAAAAACATAAAGACATTGCTACTTCTGTGCAACGAGTTACTGAGGAGTTAATTTTCCATATCTTAAATCATTTACAAAAAAGAACTGGTTTAGATAATGTTTGTATTGCTGGTGGAGTTGCTCAAAACTCTGTTGCCAATGGTAAAATATTAGAACGAACTACTTTTAAAAATGTTTACATTCCTTCTGCAGGACACGATGCTGGAACTGCTTTAGGTGGAGCGTTATGGTTGTATAATCATATTTTAGACAAAGATAGGTTGCCTGCTATTTACAACGCTTATACAGGTGCTAAATCGAGTAATGAAGATATTGAGGCTTGTTTAAAAGCTGAAAATGTTGAATATACAAGATATAGTGATGAAGAGTTAATTGAAAAAGTTTCTGATGCCTTAATCGATGGAAAAGTGATTGGTTGGTTTCAAGGTAGGGCAGAATTTGGACCTAGAGCTTTAGGACATCGTTCCATCATTGTTGACCCTAGAAGAACAGATGCTAAAGAATTATTAAACTCTAAAATTAAACGTAGAGAAAGTTTTAGACCATTTGCTCCCTCTATTTTGGAAGAATATGTTTCTGAATATTTTGAAAAAACAGACAAAGTTCCTTTTATGGAAAAAGTTTACCCTATTAAGCCAGAGAAACACGCTGAAATACCTGCTGTAACACATGTTGATGGAACTGGTCGTTTACAAACAGTTGAGAAAGGAGATCGTTATTATGATTTAATTGAACGTTTCAGGCAAAAAAGTGGGACACCAATTTTATTAAATACATCATTTAACGAAAACGAACCTATAGTAAACACTCCAAAAGAGGCTTTAGCTTGTTATTTAAGAACGGACATGGATATGTTGGTTATAGAAAACTGTGTGGTTTCAAGAAAATAAGTGAACCCTAAAATCTCCATAATAACCGTTTGTTACAATAGCGCTAAAACTATTGAAGATACTATTCTGTCAGTTATAAATCAAACTTACAATAACATTGAATATATTATTATTGACGGACTTTCTACCGATAACACCCTAGAAATCGTTAACAAATACAAAAACAAAATTGCTAAAGTAGTTTCTGAAAAAGATGCAGGTTTATACGATGCAATTAACAAAGGTATTGGTTTGGCTACTGGTGAAATTATAGCTAACCTCAACTCTGATGATTTTTACATTGACAACAATGTAATTGCTGATGTTGTTGCAAAAATGGAAGATGAAAAGAGCGATACACTTTACGCTGATTTGTATTATGTAGATGAAATTGATACCAATAAAGTAACTCGTAATTGGGTTTCTGGAGCATATAAAAAAGGAATGTTTTTTAAGGGTTGGATGCCACCCCACCCTACTTTTTTTGTACGTAAATCGATTTATGATAAGTATGGTAAATTTAACTTAGAATTGAAATCTGCTGCCGATTATGAAATTATGTTACGCTTTATCCATAAACACGAATGCAGTATTAGTTATTTACCTCGTGTTGTCGTTCGTATGCGAGTTGGAGGAGTAAGCAATTCAAGTTTAAAAAATCGCTTAAAAGCTAACCGAGAAGATAAACGTGCTTGGGAAATAAATGGATTAAAACCTAAACCATTTACATTAATTTTCAAGCCGTTATCTAAGGTTTTGCAATTTGTGAGGAAGTAACCCGCCAACTTTCCCGCACTTGTTTCGGGATCTATCATTCATACTAGTCTAAAGATAAATCCTTCCATTCAGAATTTTTAGCATTTATCAAATTTTCTTTCCATTCACGTTTATATCTTTTCAACTGTTTCTCTCGAAGTATGGCATCTTGGGCTAATTCGAAACATTCAAAATAAACTAGTTTATCACAATTATATCTTGAAGTAAAACTTTTCGAAACATCCTTTCGTTTATGTTCATCAACTCTTCTAACAATATCATCAGTAAATCCCGTGTATAGTACAGTATTGTTTTTATTGGTTAAAATATAAACAAAGTAAGTATTCATAAAAAGCAACTTAGGACTACTTTATAAAAGATGCCGGAACAAGTCCGGCAATTACACAAAAAAATTTAAAACTCCATATCCTTCACATCCTCAAAAACCATTTCAACACCTTGCTTTAAAGAAATTTTGGCTTTCCATCCTAAGTTTTCCAATTTAGATACATCCATTAACTTACGAGGTGTTCCGTTTGGTTTAGAAGAATCAAATTTAAACGTCCCATTAAATCCACTCACTTCTTTCATCGTTTCAGCTAACTCTAAAACAGTAACATCTGTTCCTGTTCCAATGTTAAAAATTTCTTCTCCATCATAGTTTTCCATTAAGAAAATACAAGCATCAGCCATATCATCTACATGTAAAAATTCACGCATTGGCGAACCATCTCCCCAGATTTCAATTTCTTGTAAATTGTTTCTTTTAGCTATAGAAAATTTACGAATAAAAGAAGCAAACAAATGTGAGTTTTCTGGGTCGTAATTATCATTTGGTCCGTACAAGTTAGTTGGCATTACCGAAATAAAATTATCACCATACTGTCTTCTGTATGATTCACACAACTTAATTCCTGCAATCTTTGCAATGGCATAAGGTTCGTTAGTTGGTTCTAACTCTCCAGTCAGTAAATACTCTTCTTTTAATGGTTGCGGTGCTAATTTCGGGTAAATACAAGACGAACCTAAAAACAACATCTTTTTTACTTTAGCAGTATGACAAGCATGAACTACATTGAGTTCTATCATCAAGTTATCATAAATAAACTCTGCTCGATAAATATTGTTAGCTAAAATACCACCAACTTTGGCAGCACTCATAAACACATAATCAGGTTTTTCGGCTGCAAAAAAATCATTTACTTGTTGCTGATTACGCAAGTCTAATTCCTTAGAAGTTCTAGTAATAATGTTAGTAAAACCATCTTTACGTAATCTACGCTCAATAGCAGAACCAACCATTCCACGGTGGCCAGCAATATATATCTTATCTGTTTTATTCATTCTGGTTTAAAATATCGTGTCCACCTTGTTTTAAATATTCATCTCTTTTAAAAAGCTTCAAATCTGCTTGAACCATATCTTTACATAAACTAGCTAAATCATGTTGATGTTTCCAGCCTAATTCTTTTTGAGCTTTACTTGGATCGCCAATTAATAAATCAACTTCTGTTGGTCTAAAGTATTTTGGATCAATTTCTACCAATACATTGCCAGTTTCCTTATCAAAACCTTTTTCATTAACTCCTTCACCTGTCCATTGTATCTCAATACCAACTTCTTTAAACGACATCGTAACAAAATCACGAACAGTTGTTGTTGTTCCTGTAGCTAACACAAAGTCATCTGCCTTATCTTGTTGCAACATACGCCACATGCCTTCTACATAATCTTTTGCATGTCCCCAATCACGCTTTGCAGAAATATTCCCTAAGTATATTTTTTCTTGTAAGCCTAATTTAATTTTAGCTACACCTCTAGTAATTTTTCTCGTCACAAAGGTTTCACCTCTTAAAGGACTTTCATGATTAAATAAAATACCATTACAAGCGTAAATTCCATAAGCTTCACGATAGTTTTTTACAATCCAAAAAGCATATAATTTAGCAACTGCATAAGGGCTACGAGGATAAAATGGAGTAGTTTCCGATTGAGGAACTTCCATTACTTTACCATAAAGTTCTGAAGTTGAAGCTTGATAAAAACGCGTTTTCTTTTCTAATCCTAAGATTCTAATTGCCTCTAATAAACGTAAAGCTCCTGTTCCATCCGCATTAGCAGTATATTCTGGGGTTTCAAACGAAACTTGAACATGTGACATCGCAGCTAAATTGTATATTTCATCTGGTTGAACTTCTTGAACAATTCTTATCAAGTTTGTAGAATCAGTCATATCCCCATAATGCAATTTAAACTTTACATTTTCCTCATGTTGATCTTGGTAAAGGTGATCTATTCTATCTGTATTAAATAAAGAACTCCTTCTTTTAATACCATGTACTTCATAACCTTTCTCTAATAACAATTCAGCTAAATAAGCTCCATCTTGTCCAGTTACCCCCGTTATTAATGCTACTTTACTCATACAAGTTTGTTTATATGCAAGTTTAAGAAAATAAAACCTCTTATTGATGATGATATTTTTCTCCTTTTAAAATTGTAAATGCTCGGTATAATTGTTCTACAAAAAACAACCTAACCATTTGATGTGAGAAC
>CBDUPT010000154.1:0-6571 GCA_965369165.1 uncultured Flavobacteriales bacterium
AAATAAAATTCCCATAACTAAATATTGAGGTTTTTTCATCTTTTTAGTTTTATAGACACTTACAATATGCATTTCCATGTCGGATTGAATACTATTGATGTTGTGTTCTGATGGGGTATGAAAATGTAATTGTTTAAAATCATAGTGTTTATTATTCGCTTCTATATAACTATCATGATTAAGCTCTAATTCTAAAGTATGGTGTTTAATATTTAATGCATTTAAATTTTTATCAATGTGTATTGATATATTATGGTTACTAGGTTTAGCTATTTTTTTTTCAAGATTAATCGGAGATTGTCTGTTTCCTTCATGAAGTTTACTTAAATCAAACACCTTAATTTTTTTAACAGTTTCTTTAGGTTTATCTTCTTGAATATCAATTGTTTTTGAAATAAAATTAGATTCTTTTCTGCAAGAAGTACATACAAACAAAATGATAAAGAAGGATATTTTAATTAGCTTATTCATAACTGTTAAATACTTAAACTAATTAAATCTTTAAGTGCCTCTAATGTGTCGTTATCATCGGTTAATGGTTCTGCAATTGCAACATCACAGGATAATCGCTGTGGTAAACCACTATTTATTAGTAATGCTGCATCCACTAATAAACGAGTTGATACAGTTTCGGATAATCCTAGTTCTGTAAGGTTTCTAATTTTATCACCTAGCTTAACTAATTTTTTTGCAACATCTTCTGATGCACCAGTCTCGCTTACCAATATTTCAGATTCTAATTTATTCTCAGGATAATTAAATGAAAGGGAAACAAACCTTTGACGAGTTGAAGGTTTTAATTCTTTAAATCCTTTTTGATATCCAGGATTGTAAGTTGCGATAAGCATAAAATCATCATTTGCTGTAATTGTTTCTCCTGTTTTATCAATAAATAAAGCTCTTCGGTGATCAGTTAAAGAGTGGAGAGCAACAATTATATCTGGACGAGCTTCTGCAATTTCATCTAGATATAAAAAAGCGCCTTCTTTTACAGCTTTTGTCATTGGGCCATCTATCCAAACAGTTTCGCTACCTTTTATAATGTAACGCCCAATTAAATCGGTAGAAGATGTTTCTTCATGACAAGCTACGGTATAAAGTTTTTTACCCATTTGTTCTGCCATAAATTCAACAAACCTTGATTTACCTGTCCCTGTAGGGCCTTTTAAAAGTAGAGGTAGCTTGTTTTTATAGGCATGTTCAAAAATGTCTTTTTCTTGATTTATTATTTTATAAAAAGTCTGTTCCATTTTCTTTTAGCTATAAAAATTGGAGAGCAGAACTGGTCTAACTCTCCAATTCACCATTAACACTTAACACTTAACTATTCTGTTACTAAAGCCTCATCTGTTGGTTTTCCATGTTTAAAGAAATTAACAATGTATAGTATAATTCCTGTAGAAAACATAGTAGCACATAGTACTAATATTAAAAAGTGAGGTTCTATTTCTTTTTGCGTTTGCATAAAATCTACTCCCATTATACGTTCCATATATACTTGGGCAACACCTGCAACACCAAAGGCTACAGTCATACCCAACATACCAATATTGCTTAACCAAAATGCATATCTTGATATTCCATTGTTGTATAATTTACGGCCGGTCAGGTTAGGCATTGCGTAAGCAATAATTGCCAAAACTATCATTGCATAAGCACCCCAAAAAGCCATATGTCCGTGCATTGCTGTTACTAAAGTACCATGTGTGTAAAGATTTACATTTGGTAAAGTATGAGCTGCGCCTAATAGTCCAGCTCCAATAAATGATACAATTGCAGCACCCAAAGTCCAGTTTAATGCTGTTTTATTTGGATGTTTTTTCTCTCCTTTTCTATACATATTTAAGGCAAATAATGCCATTGCTAAAAATGCTAAAGGTTCTAAAGCTGAGAATATACCTCCAATCCATAACCAGTATGACGGAGCTCCTATGTAGTAATAGTGGTGTCCTGTTCCTAAAATTCCAGATAGAAAAGTTAAACCAACAATTACGTATAGCCATTTTTCAATCACCTCTCTATCAACTCCAGTTAATTTAATTAATAAGAAAGCTAATATTCCTCCCATAATTAGTTCCCAAACTCCTTCAACCCAAAGGTGAACAACATACCATCTGTAAAAAGAATCTAATGTTTGACTATCAAACCAAATCATACCAGGAAGATAGAGTAGGGCAGCAAACAATAATCCCATAGTTAAAACCAATGCTGTAGTAGATTGTTTTTTTCCTTTAAATAAGGTCATAATGATATTGAAAAGGAATGCTAAAACATTTAATACAACTAAGTAATCTAATGGTCTAGGAATTTCTAAAAATTTACGACCTTCCCACCAATTAAAGTGATAAGCAATTACCGCTGTAACACCAACTGCTAAAAAGGTAAGCAGTTGTATAATTGCTAGTTTGGGGGAGTAAAGTTCGTTTTGAGATTCTTCGGGAATGATATAATAAGCAGCCCCCATAAAACCTAATAGTAACCAGCATACTAATAAGTTGGTATGTACTGCTCTTGCAGTGTTAAAAGGAATGAAATCATGTAGACCATCCATACCCATGTGGGCAAAGCCCATAATGAATCCATAAATTAATTGAAGCACTAATAAACCAAGTGCAGAGTAAAAAAACCAATAGGCTATTTTTTGAGTACTGTATTTCATAACTTAAATTTTTTAGTAGTGCTTAATTATTTTTTTCAACTTTATATTTGGGTTTTGCTGGAAAGCCATTTAAATCAATATTTCCTATCCACTTGAAATATTCTACCAAATTATTGGCGTCTTCTTCAGAGAAACCATACGCCACCATTTTTCTGCCGCTAGTGTGTTCACCCCAAGGGGTTGGAGACATTAATGCTCCTTTTATGTATCCTTCACCTCTTCGTTCTACTACTTTGGTTAATTCAGGAGCGTAATAGGCACCTTCCCCCATAATCGTATGACATCCCATACAGTTATTGTTTTCCCATAAATGTTTTCCTGCAATTACCTCAGGAGTTATGTTTTCTTCATGTGTTTGTCCTTCTACTCTGTTTACATGAGTATCGAATGAGAGCCCCAAAAAGAGGACTGAAAAAATTATTGTTCCAGCTAAAAAAAACAGTTTTGCTTGACCTTTTGTTAACATAATTTATAGTTTTTAAAGTTAGTTTTTTATATTAAAAGATATAGATGTCTTTTAATTGTAAATATACATTATAGGTGTGGTATTAATATTTGATTAATATCAGTTTATTCTGGTTTTATTGGCTATTAGATATGATTATAATCATAATCTAAATAGGAGGTGAGTGATAAAAAAACAGAGCCCGAAATTTCGAGCTCTGTTCAATACTAAGTAAATAATAACCTATCTATTTATTACTTAAAATATATGCTACCATATTTTGCAAGTCAGTATCAGCAAGCTTTTTAGTTATTTCTAATTGTGGAGCCATAACTGCTGCTTGTGCAGGATCAATAATTGGATCAGCTTCACCTTTTAAAAATGCAACTAAACCATCTCTATTCTCTGCATAAGCAGTAGAGACTTCTTTAACTGATGGTCCTACAGTTTTTACATCTAACTGGTGACACGCAACACAACCGTTTGATGCGTACAACTCTTTTCCTGCTTCAGCATCATAGTCTTCTGAAATTACCTCGTCATTAACTTCGGTTGTTTCTTCTTCTTCCATTACAACTTTTTCTTCTACAACAGGTGTTTCTTCAGCTTTAGAAGTGTTTTCTGTTTTAGTTTCTTTACCTCCACAAGAAGATAATAATATTATTGTTACAGATAGGATTGGATAAATTAATTTTTTCATTGTTTTAAATTTTTTATGATTGTAAGTTTTTTATAAAAGCATTACCACTATCAATGGTTTTTACTAAATCGTTTATTGTTTTTGTGCTATACAACCGTAAAAGACCATTTCTATATGATGCATATTCTTCATGTATAGGACAAGGATGATCATCTGAGCAATTCTTTAATCCAAGTGCACAATTTTCGAACATAGCTAAACCATCGGTAATTTCTATTATTTTTATCAGTTTAATATTTTTTGCTTCTTCATCTAAATAAAATCCACCATGTGGACCTTTTACTGATTTTATAATATTGTTTCCACTAAGGTGTTGTAATATTTTACCTAAATAATGGGTGGGTATATCTAATTCATCAGCGACTTCTTTTATTCCAATTTTAGCTGTTTGACTAGCGTTTTGAGCAATGAAAATGATAGCTCTTAATGAATATACACACGTTTTAGAAAGCATAATTATTTTAATAGTTCTTGTTCTAGTTTAATTGCTTTAGGAAACAATATATTGTTTTCTAAATGAATATGCTGAAACAAGTCGTTTTGATACTCTTCTAGTTTAGAATATAAAACTCTATAAGTATTACAAGCTGAATCAGGTGGGGTAAAATTACTACTTAAATTTGCTATTTCAACTAAAATATCTCCTGCTCCAGTATGTTCTTCTTCCATCATATTTATAGGATTATTTATTGTGCCAAATGCTGGAGGGGTTAATGAAGAATCTTCTTTTTTCGCTTTAGCCATTTTTTTTATATATGGAAAAAGAATAGCTTCTTCTTTGTGCATGTGTTCTTTCATTTCTTTTGCTAATTGATGAAAAAGGATATTAATTTTAACTGTTTCAATGTAATGATGACCGTGAACTTTGGCTACTTTGTCAGAATATTGTATTATCAAATCAGTTGCTTCCTTAACATATTTATGATGGGTGTTTATAATATAGTCTGTTAAAAAATCAAGATCCCAAGTATTGTAATCTTGGGCTCCTGTTGGTTCTGTTTCAAAATTTTCAAGTTCTTCTTTTAGTGCTGCATAATCAACGCCTTTTTTAGCGCAAATTTCTTGAACCAAAACATCACCACCACAACAAAAATCTATCTTGTTCTTTTTAAAAATGTCTGCTGTTTTGATGTTTTCAGTTACAATTTCAGCCACTGTTTTTTTATCTATATTTTCCATAATTTATTTTTTTATTCGTTTAAGCAAAGATAGGTAAAAAATAATAAAAGACATACTTATCTTTATTTATAAATGTATAGCTATTTTGGGTAGAGGAGGGTGGAGAGTATATCTTTGTTAGCGTAAAGAGGGATTATGATTTTCATCATGTCGCTTGAAAAAACCTAAGTATAAATTTGTCGAAAAAAAATATGTATTGGGATAAACTATCACATGATGAAATAACGGAGCGGATAACGGAGGCTTTAAGTCAGAATATGAGTTATAAAACCAAGAAAATTTTGGGAATACCAGCTAGTTATTTAGATGAAGAACAATTTTATGATGATGCACCTTTTTTAGATGACGCTCCTTTTTTAGCCACTTTAATAGCCAATCCAAACCATATTGGTTGCCATACTTTAAATGAAGATTCTGAACCCTTTTTTAAAGGAACACAGCAAATAGAGAAAGAGTTAATTAAGTTATGTGCAGAAGAAATATTAGGAGGAGAGGCTGATGAGCAAGATGGTTATGTTGCTCCAGGAGGAACAGAGGCTAATATTCAGGCCATGTGGATTTACAGAAATTATTTTATAAAAGAGTTTAGTGCATCAAACAATCAAATAGCAGTTGTTTATTCTCAAGATAGCCATTACTCTATGCCTAAAGGGGCTAATATTTTAAACATACCATCTATTGTATTAAAGATAAATGAGGATACACGAATGATAGTTCAGAATGATTTGGAAGAACAAATTAAATTGGCTCAGCAAAAAGGTGTAAAGCATTTTATTGTAGTTATGAACATGTCAACCACTATGTTTGGTTCTGTAGATGATATTAATAGGGTCGTTTCTTTTTTTACGGATAATAATTTAAGCTTTAAGTTACATGTTGATGGCGCTTTTGGAGGCTTTATCTATCCATTTACCAATACAGCTAACAGTTATAATTTTAAAAACAAACACATTAGTTCATTTACCTTAGATGGACACAAAATGCTACAATCACCTTATGGTACTGGTATTTTTATAGTTAGAAAAGGATTAATGCAGTATGCTCTAACAGAAGAAGCGAGCTATGTGCAAGGAAAAGATTATACGATTTGTGGCAGTAGATCAGGAGCAAATGCGGTATCGGTGTGGATGCTATTAAAAATACATGGTTCAGAAGGGTTGAAAACCAAAATGAGGATACTTACCGATAAAGCTAAAAGCTTATGCAAACGATTAGAAAAATTAAATGTTGAGTTTTACCACAATCCTTACATCAATATAATAACAATTAAAGAGAAATTTATATCAAAAACTTTAGCTAAAAAATATGCTTTGGTGCCCGATCAACACACTAATCCTAGCTGGTATAAAATAGTGGTAATGCATCATGTAAAACAAGGAGTGTTAGATAGTTTTATAAACGATTTAAAATCAGAACTTAATTAATAAGTAGTTTTAATACTTAAAATAATACTTTATGAAAACAAACATTAAAATACACTTTTTAGGTGCTGCCGGAACGGTTACAGGATCAAAATATTTAATAGATACGGGTGATAGAAAGATTTTAGTTGATTGTGGAATGTTCCAAGGACTAAAAAAGTTACGTC
>CBDUPT010000155.1:0-6448 GCA_965369165.1 uncultured Flavobacteriales bacterium
ATGCGAATAAACACAATAGTGTTTATTCGGATGTTATGAATAATTAGCGCATTCACAGCTAATTACAACCGCGTATTTTTCAGGGAGAAGGAATATTTACAAGGCTATTTTTAGGAAAAAGGAAGTTGTAAAACTTGCTTGATTAAGTCTGGCGGTAATACCGTGGAAAGATTTTCTTTCAGACGAGTGTTATCGTCCACAGACTTAAGTCGAAGTTAGCGATTTTTTTTGACAAAGTCAAGTAATTTATTTAGCTAACTAAGAAAAACTAAAACTAGCTTTACTTGTAAATTTACTTGTCGTTTTTGCTCCCTGACTCATTTTTAACGCTCCATAGTCACTGACTAGAGATTCATTAAAAAATGATAAAAAAAAAAAGTTGATCTTAACCAATGTTGTGAATGCACCAACTATCTCAGAGTTGTCTTCTTCTAGCAAGTTAATCCATAAAGAAGACTTCTATTTAATCCTTTACCTAGATAGACTATAAGAAGGAATTAAATAAACTCCTTCATAACACCATCTAAACTCGATTTCTCTTAAAATTATCTTAACTTTATTTCTTAAATATAAAGTCAGCTAATTTACGAGAAACCACGCTAAGGCTGATTTTAGATTTATCGTTAGGTATCATCAGTGTAGAATAAAAACATTTTTTTTGATTTTTGAAACTCTTTAATTACTTTTGACGTTAGTAACGGTAGAGAGAACTATGATAAAGTCTTTTGGGAGTAAAGAAACAGAAAAAGTGTGGAACGGACAACGGTCTAAAAAACTACCAAACGACATTCAAGAAATAGCTAGGAGAAAATTAAGAATGTTACACAACTCTCAGGACATTCAAGATTTAAGAATTCCTCCTTCTAATAGTCTTGAAAAATTAAGTGGTAAATTAAAAGACTTTCATAGTATTAGAATTAATAAACAATGGAGAATTATTTTCATTTGGGACAATGGAAATGCTTTTGACACTGAAATAATAGATTATCATTAAAGCGATATATTATGAGTACTTTAAAAAATATACACCCAGGAGAAATTTTACTAGAAGAGTTTCTTAAACCGCTTGAAATATCTGCTTATAGACTTTCAAAAGATACTTTTATTCCTCAAACAAGAATTAGTGAAATAATTAAACAAAGACGAAGAATTACTGCAGACACAGCATTAAGACTATCTCGTTATTTTGGGAACTCTGCTAAATTTTGGTTAGGACTTCAAGACGATTTTGACATTGAAGAAGAAAGGAATAATAAGAAAGACGAACTTGATAGTATCCAGTCAATAAATAAGAACGCTGCCTAACACACTATATAATATGCTTTGTTGCGAGCATTTTTAGCCTTGTGAAAGTTGCGGAAGTTGTGCCATAATTTTTGCTAGTGCTTTTTATTCACCCACCTTAATCCTCCCTCATGGGAGGAAACTTCTCCCCTTGAGGGGAGCCCGAAAGGGGTGATTTCTTATGAAAATTATTACTTTTAAGCGTTGAACAAACTAAACGCACATTACATATAGTAGCGTTCTACCTCTCCCACTCCAACTTCTTACCAAAGCCAAGTGTGTTATCAGTCATTTTAATCCAGTTGAGTTTAATTACCCATATTGGTGCTAGTTTGGCTCTTGCAAACGGAAATTTCTCATAATAAGTGGAATACAATTCTTTTGCTTCTTCTTCGCTTGGGTTAATAAAATCTCCAGTAAACTGAACCCCTTGAATTTTAACAATGGTGGTAACCTCTGTATTAATAGTTCCTGCTACATTAGTATTAGCAATAGCATCTGTAATGTGTTTGGTATGATTATCAGATGAAAAAATGAGCATTTGTTCTTTCTCATCGTAAGCATAAAAGCAAGCAGCACAATATGGCTTGTCATTAACACTTGTTGCTAACGTTAACACCTTATTCTCCTTTATATAATTAGAGATTTTTTCTTCCATTAAAACTTTACTAATCTTTGGTGCTGAGCATTATTAACTTTAACAATGTATGTCCCATTCCTTAAATCATTAATATTTAATAATATAGAGTTACTATTAGTCCTTAAATTTCTAACCAACCTTCCCTCTAAAGAATAAATCTCAATCAATCCTATTACTTTAGCAGAAGAAATTGTAACATAACCATTAGAAGGATTAGGGTATAATACAAAATTACTAATTACATCTTTCTCTTCAATGCTAGTAGTTATCTCTAAGGTCTGAAGTATTGAATCTGCTATACAGGCATTTGGTATTCCATACCCCAACAAACTATCTGGCGAACTATACTGGTGAGCACTCTGCCTAACAGAATTAACAACCTCCATCATTGTTAAGGTAGGATGTGATTGTATTAAACAAGCAACCATTCCGCAAGTTAATGGCGAAGAAAATGAAGTTCCATTTGCCGTTCTAATTGAACCGTCATTATCAACAACAAAAGCTCTCTTTCCAACTGCAGAAACATCTGGTTTAACTCGTTGATCAGCACTAGGTCCAACAGAAGAAAAATTTGCTTTAACATTATTCGTATCTGTTGCTCCAATACATAAAATACTATCTGCATCACATGGTGTCCTAATATAATCAGGACCACTATTCCCTGCAGAACAAACCACTAATAATCCTTTACTAGTTGCTGCTTGAATTCCTTTCGCAGAAATAGTAGTTTCTCCATCCATCTGAGCATAAACATAATCACCTTGTAAAGTATCAAATTGAAAATAGCTTAAAGAAATATTTACCAAATCAGCTCCAACAGAATCCGCTCGTTCCAAACCTCTTACCAAATCAAATTCTTCTTCATGAACTTCTCTCGTCACATCTTCAGTGATGTATAAACATAAATCTACATAAGGAGCAGAACCAATAATACCTGGTCCATTTGCTGCAATTACTGACGTTACCATTGTACCATGATTATGTTTTTCATAAACAGTAGTATCGTTATCAATAAAATCATAAGTATCAATTATTCTATTTTGAGCATAAATGGTATCAAATAGTGAAATGGTATCCATTCCTTGAAAGCCAGCATCTAAAACTGCCAACAATACATTTTGCCCCATAAATCCTTTATCATGAATACAATCTACACCTATTAGAACATTTTGTTTTTCTGTACTATCATAACTTAATGTTTTTGAGGTGCTCAACTCTAACTCATCTTTAAACTTATCACTTTTAGTAGAAATTCCTGTAGCTAAATACTCAACTTCTTTTACAAAAGGAAGTTGAACTAATTGATTTGCTGTTTTATTGGTAACTATAATAACAGCATTTAACCATTTAGAAGTTTTTACAACTTGACCTATAGTTTTTAATTGCTCTATATAACTAGCATCTATTGGAAAATCCAATTCATTAAAAACAACACTATTTTTCTTATGGTTTTTAATAGCTCTTGGACTTAAAACATCCTCTATATTAACTGATTGCTCAGTTCCCTTATCAGTTAAATAAACTATATAACGATTTTGTGCAGATACTGCTAACACAATAAATAGCGTAAGAAATAATGAAACTATTTTTTTCATAATAAGAGTTGTTTAAAGAAATTCTTCTACGAATTTATCATTCTTTAACAACTTTCCCATATACATTCTTAATTTTATTAACTTTGCAGCCTTAATTTAGTTTACAAAATGATAAAAATAACATTACCAGATGGTGCTGTAAAAGAACTTCCAAAAGGAAGCACAGCAATGGATGTGGCAATAAGCATCAGTGAAGGCTTGGCTAGAAATGTAATTTCAGCTAAAGTAAATGATAAAACTGTAGAAGTAAGCACACCTATAACCACCGATGCTAATGTTACTTTACATACATTTAATGATGCTGATGGTAAAAAAGCTTTTTGGCATTCTTCTGCTCACATTTTAGCTCAGGCACTAGAAAAACTTTATCCTGGAATAAAACTAACAATTGGTCCTGCTATTGAAAATGGATTTTATTACGATGTTGATTCTGGAGAACACACTATTAGAGAAGAAGATTTTAAAAAGATTGAAGACAAGTTTTTAGAATTAGCTCGTGAAAAAGCTGACTTCAAATTACGAGAAGTATCAAAAGCTGATGCCTTAGCAAAATATAAATCAGAAGGTAATGAGTATAAAGTTGAGTTAATTGAAAACTTAAATGATGGCGAAATTACTTTTTGTGATCATTCAGATTTTACTGATTTATGTAGAGGTGGACACATTCCAAACACTGGGATTGTTAAAGCTATAAAAGTGATGAATGTTGCTGGTGCATACTGGCGTGCAGATCAGGAAAAAGCGCAATTAGTTCGTGTTTATGGAATCTCTTTCCCTAAACAAAAAATGCTTACTGAATATTTAGAATTATTAGAACAAGCTAAACAACGTGATCATAGAAAATTAGGTAAAGAATTAGAGTTATTTACTTTTTCTGAAAAAGTAGGTCAAGGTTTACCTTTATGGCTACCTAAAGGAGCAATGTTGCGTGAGCGTTTAGAAGCATTCTTAAAAAAAGCACAAGTTCAAGCAGGCTACTTACCTGTGGTTACTCCTCATATTGGTCATAAAGATCTATATGTAACATCAGGACATTACGAAAAATATGGTGCTGATTCATTTCAACCAATTTTAACTCCTCACGAAGGTGAAGAGTTTTTATTAAAACCAATGAATTGCCCTCACCATTGTGAAATATTTAAATCTTCACCAAAATCTTACAAAGATTTACCCGTAAGATATGCAGAGTTTGGTACAGTTTATCGTTACGAGCAAAGTGGAGAGCTTCACGGTTTAACTCGAGTTAGAGGTTTTACTCAAGATGATGCTCACTTATTTTGTCGCCCAGACCAAGTTGAAGATGAATTTAGAAAAGTAATTGATATTGTTTTTCACGTATTAAACAGTTTAGGATTTGATGATTACACTGCTCAAATTTCTTTAAGAGATAAAGAAGACAGAAGTAAATACATTGGTTCTGAAGAAAATTGGGAAAAGGCTGAACAAGCAATTATCAACGCTGTAGAAGGTAAAATCGAAAACACTGTAATTGAATATGGTGAAGCAGCATTTTATGGCCCTAAGTTAGACTTTATGGTAAAAGATGCCTTAGGAAGAAGTTGGCAATTAGGAACAATTCAGGTAGATTACAACTTACCTGAACGTTTCGAACTTGAATACAAAGGTAGTGACAACGAGATACACAGACCCGTTATGATACACAGAGCACCATTTGGGTCTTTAGAACGATTTGTTGCTGTATTGATAGAACATTGTGCAGGAAATTTCCCATTATGGTTAACACCTGATCAGGTAGCAATTTTACCGATTAGTGAAAAGTATAATGAAAACGCACAAAATATTTTAAATTCGCTAAATAATTACGATATTCGCGGCTTCGTAGATGATAGAAACGAAAAAGTGGGAAGAAAAATTAGAGATGCAGAGGTTAAAAAAGTACCTTACATGCTAATTATAGGAGAAAAAGAAGTTGAAACTAACTCATTATCAGTTAGAAAGCATGGAGAGGGAGATTTAGGAACATTTACTGACAAAGAGTTTGCTGATATTATAAATAAAGAAATAGAAAATAATTTTAATAACTAAATAAGGAGGAATAAGCCATAGCTAAGAGATTTCAAAATAGAGGAAGACGAAGATTCGAGAAAAAAGAAGATCCGCACAAAATCAACGGACGTATTTACGCTAAAGAAGTTAGAGTAATTGCTGATGGTATTGAGCCAGATATATATCCCATTGAGCAAGCTTTGAAGTTTGCTGAAGAACAAGAATTGGATTTAGTTGAAATTTCACCAAATGCAAAACCTCCCGTTTGCAAGATTATTGATTATAAAAAGTTTCTTTACGATCAAAAAAAGAAACAAAAAGAGATTAAAGCAAAAGCTCAAAAAATTGTTTTGAAAGAAATAAGGTTTGGGCCTAACACTGATGATCATGATTTTGAATTTAAAGCAAAACATGCTCGTAAGTTTATAGAAGAGGGTGCAAAAGTAAAAGCATTTGTATTTTTTAAGGGTAGAACAATTATCTTTAAAGATAGAGGTCAAATACTTTTATTAAAATTAGCACAAGAGTTAGAAGACATAGCAGTTGTTGAAGCCCTACCTAAAATGGACGGAAAGCGAATGTTTATGTATTTAGCTCCAAAGAAAAAAAGTAAATAATAACAATTAATATAGTAATAGTATGCCAAAAATGAAAACTGGTTCCAGTGCGAAAAAAAGATTCCGATTAACTGGTTCAGGTAAAATTAAAAGGAAACATGCTTACAAAAGTCACATCTTAACTAAGAAAACGACTAAACAAAAGCGTAATTTAACTAAAATGGGTCTTGTTCATAAATCAGATGAGAGCAACATTAAAGTTCAGTTAGGAATTTAATTCCAGTAACCTTTTAAAAAATCGGTTAACGTAAAGTTAAAAAAATTAAAAACCAGGTACTTAGTATTTAAGACTACAAACAAGTAGC
>CBDUPT010000156.1:0-6444 GCA_965369165.1 uncultured Flavobacteriales bacterium
TCACTTTTCCATTACCTAAATGAGCAATACCATTTAAAAGCATAATTTTTTTAGCCTGCTTTGGAGCTGGTGTTTCAGTTTGTGCAACTAAATTAAAAGCAGAAAGTTGCAAGAGTAATGTTGCAAACAATGTAATATATAGGTTTCTCATAATCTTATTTTTTACTATTAACTAAAGACAAAAAACTAACAACTAACTTTATTCTCCTACTGTATCACAGTGATATAATTTTGGTTTTTTGCTTTTTGCAGGCTGAGTTTTAGCTCCTCCTTTTTTAGCAATAATCATTTTTTCTATAATTCTTGCTTTTTCTTTACTGTTAGCCTTTTGTTGTTCAGCATCTTTATCTAAATCAAAATAAACAACTCCATCAATAATTGTTTTTTCACAAATGGCATAAATTGATAATGGATTATCAGACCATAAAACAACATCAGCATCTTTTCCTACTTTAATACTTCCCATGCGATGATCTAGATGTAATAGTTTAGCAGGATTAAGTGTTACAAACTTTAAGGCTTCCTCTTCACTTACTCCACCATATTTAACTGCTTTAGCAGCCTCTTGGTTTAGTCTTCTGCCCATTTCAGCATCATCAGAATTAAAAGCGGTAATGATGCCTTGTTCGTGCATAATTGCACCATTGTAAGGAATAGCATCATTTACTTCGTATTTGTATGCCCACCAATCACTAAACGTTGAACCACCGGCTCCATGTTTTTTCATTTTATCAGCTAATTTATACCCTTCTAAAATATGAGTAAAAGTATTTACGGTAAAGCCCATAGAGTCGCCTACATGCATTAGCATATTAATTTCTCCTTGTTGGTAAGAGTGACAAGAAATAAACCGTTCTTTATTAAGAATTTCGTTTAATGTCTCCATCTCTAAATCAATACGAGGAGCTATCTCGTTAGCTCTCATTTTTTCGGGCAATGCAGCAAAAGCATCCCATTTTTTTTGGTATTCTTGAGCTCTAATAAAAGCATCATAATAAACCTGTTCTACACCCATTCTTGTTTGAGGGAAACGTTGTGTATTAAATTGTCCCCAGTTAGATTGCTTTACATTTTCACCTAAAGCAAACTTGATAAAACTTGTTGAATCATTGATTTTCATTTGCTCTGGAGCTGCACCCCAACGTAATTTAATCAATGCTGATTGCCCACCAATTGGGTTACAAGAACCATGTAATAATTGAGAAGCAGTTACACCTCCAGCTAATTGGCGATAAATATTGATATCATCAGAATTTACAACATCAGCAATACTTACTTCTGCAGTTACAGCTTGAGTACATTCGTTTACTCCTCTACTAATTGCAATGTGAGAATGTTCATCAATAATTCCAGCAGACAAATGCTTGTCTTTACCATCAATTATTGTTGCGCCTTCTGCAGTTAAATCTTTTCCAATAGCCGCAATTTTTCCGTTTTGAAGTAAAACATCGGTGTTTTTTAAAATGCCATCAGCTTCATTTGTCCAAACGGTAGCACCTTTAATTATTATTGTTTCAGCTTTTGGTATTGAATCAAAATAGCCGTAAGCCATGTTTGGATATTGAATACTTGGGACGATTAAAGAATCTGTTTTTTCTACTTTCTTATCTTCTTTTTTCTCATCATCCTTCCCTTTTATTGCCGACCATTTTATCCAATCACCATTGGGCAATTGTCCATTGCCATCCCAAATACCACCATTACTAGTTACAGTCCCACTTAAACGGATAGTCCCTTTTTGATAATCATCTTTTGGATTAAAACTAACGGTAACTAACTGACTTTCAATCTTTACATCAACCTTAACTTTATTCGTGTCTTTATCTTTAATAATTTCAATAGCACCACTTAGTTTTTTAGGTTCTCCTGACACTTTTAAATCATAAACTTTCCCAGCAATATTTAAGCTATAATTCCCTACTGCATCAATTACATTGTAATCTTCAATAACGTATTGTTTTCCTTGAATCCAGTTTTCAAATATTTTTGTTTTTTTAGCAAAAAGATTATCAGATGTAACAATAAAGTTAGCCAACTTTCCTTTTTCTAAACTTCCAACTTTATCGTACTGGTTAATAAAATTAGCAGGGTTATAGGTTAATGCTTTTAAAGCAGACTCTTCGCTTAATCCAGATTTTATCGCCTTTGTTAAGTTTAGAAGGAATACTTTTTTGTCTTTTAAATCAGAAGCTGTAATAGCAAAATCAATTTCGTTTTTAGCAATTATACCTAAATTATAAGGAGCTAATTCCCAATGTTTAATATTCGAGTAATTTACTTTTAGAGCATCATAAGGGTCTTCTACATCATAAGCTTTAGGGAAATTTAAAGGAACAATTAACTTTCCTTCAGTAGCCTTAATTTCACTAATTCTTTGGTACTCATCCCCTCTTCCTTTAAAGATGTATTGCGTTTCAAACTCGTCTCCTATTTTATCAGCACGCATAATATTCAATTTATCATTGGCTTCAAATATTTGAGGAAGCTTCCAATTATCTACAATTGTGTTTAAAGAAATATTATATTCATCAATCGAAGTATTGTTAAATAACCAATCTACATCATAATAAGTCTGTCTTAATAATGCTATCATTCCCATTAAAGATCCTGGATAATCTTGGGTGGAAGTTCCTTTATTGAAAGACAAATGAGAAGCAACATTGTCTTTCAACATTACTAAGTTTGCTTTATCATTTCCTAAAGTAACTAATGTAGAAGTTCCACGCATTAACCCATCATGATGATGTGTAAGTACGGTTCCAAAGCCTAATTTTCTTAATTCTTCAGCTTTTTTATCATTAACTGTAAATAGTTTGCCAGCTTCAACTTCAGGCTTAATGGCTTGATTCCAATTAATGGCTTGTTTGTTTTTGTTTTCAAATTGAGGGCCATAATGAGGAGATTTACTCTTCTTTATTTCTGGCATTCCATAACTAGAATATAGGTCAATAAATGACGGGTAAATATATTTACCTTCCAAGTTGTAACTAACTACATTTTCAGGAATAATAACTTTTGTCCCTACAGTCTCAATTTTACCATCTTTAATTAAGAGGGTAGCATTTTCAATTTTAGTTTGATAATCTACAAAAATTGTAGCGTTTGTAAATGCATAATAATTGTGATTTTTATTATGGGTTCCGTTTACATCAAAAGTTTCTTGGGCATTTATAAAACCACAAAAAAACATAGTGATTAAAAGAAATATATTCTTCATATATGGGCAATTTTAAATTGAGAAATTCAAAAATAATGTTTTAATGCGAAAAACTTAATTGCTTTGTGATGAAAGGTAATGCTTTTGGTTATTTTTGTGAAACATAAAAAAACAAACAATTATGTTACACGCACACTCAGGATTACGTTGGTTAGTATTATTATTTTTAGTGTTAGCAGCTTTTAAAGCTTTAGCAGGATGGCTAGGTAAAAAACCATATGGTAAAACAGATAATTTACTTGCTGTTTTATTAGTGAGTTTTACGCATATACAGGCAATTATTGGAGTTGTACTATATTTTGTGAGCGATATTACAAAGACTGGAATGGCTAATATGGGGAATGCTATGAAGGAGCCGACTTTACGTTTTTGGACTGTTGAACATGCTGTAATTATGATTTTAGCTGTAGTTTTTATTACTGTTGGTAGAACAAAGTCTAAAAAAGCTAAAACGGACGAGCTAAAACACAAAAAAGGAGCTATCTTTTATTTGTTGGCATTATTATTAATTGTTTGGGCAGGAATTATAAAACCTTATGCTTTAGGCAGAGGTTGGTTTTAAAATAAAGTTCATTTGAAGAAAAAATTTCAACACACTTCTGAAAAAATTATAGAAACAGCTGTTTTGGTAGGGGTTACTACTCAAAACCAAGATGATAAAACGACTGTTGAGTACCTTGACGAATTGGCATTTTTGGCTGAAACGGCAGGTGTTAAAACCTTAAAAAGATTTACTCAAAAATTGGCTACACCACATCCAAAAACTTTTTTAGGTAAAGGTAAAATGGAAATGGTATTGGATTATGTTAAGGAACATGATGTAAGTATGGTTATTTTTGATGATGAGCTTTCTCCATCACAATTAAGAAATATAGAGCGGATTTTAGAGGTTAAAATTTTAGATAGAAGTAATTTAATACTAGATATTTTCGCAACTAGAGCTCAAACAGCTCATGCTAGAACTCAAGTAGAGTTAGCACAATATCAATACTTAATGCCTCGCTTAACCCGAATGTGGACTCACTTAGATAGACAAAAAGGTGGAGGAGCAGGAATGCGAGGGCCTGGGGAAACTCAAATAGAAACCGATAAAAGAATTATTACTCAAAAAATTGCTTTGCTTAAAGAAAAGCTAAAGCAAATTGATAAGCAAAAACAAAATCAGCGAAAGCAAAGAATGCAAATGGTGCGTGTTGCATTGGTTGGTTATACAAACGTTGGGAAATCAACCATTATGAATATGCTGAGTAAATCAGATGTATTTGCGGAGAACAAATTGTTTGCGACCTTAGATACTACGATAAGGAAGGTTGTTGTTAAAAATTTACCGTTTTTGTTAACCGATACGGTAGGTTTTATTAGAAAGCTGCCTCACCATTTAGTAGAATCATTTAAATCTACTTTAGATGAGGTGAATGATGCAGATGTTTTGGTTCATGTAGTTGATGTTTCTCATCCTAATTTTGAAGATCATATTAGAGTTGTAAACGAAACACTAAAAGATATAGGCGCGCTTGACAAACCAACAGTGGTTGTATTTAATAAGGTAGATGCTTTTACTTATGTAAAACAAGATGAGGATGATTTACTGCCTAAAACAAGAGAGAATTACTCCTTAGAAGATTTGAAAAAAATGTGGATGTCAAAATCAGAACATCCTACAGTTTATATCTCAGCAGTTAAAAAAATTAATGTTGATGAAATGAAAGAAGTGCTTTATGAGACTATAAAATCAATGCACCTTCAAATATACCCGAATCAATTATTGTATTAAAAAATCATTGTCAGTTCGAGTGGTTCGCCTTAGGCGGGCTGTATCGAGAACCAATGATTTTGGATGAAAAATGTTGTTCTCGATACAATCCCGAGAAAATCGGAATCACTCGAACTGACATTTTTTAAAATTTACTTTACAATGTTAAACTTGTTAGAAACACTCACTTGGTTGGTGTTTTTATCTAAGACGTTGTAAATGTATGTTCCAGTTGGAAGCTTAGAAATATCAATTTTAACTTTTGAAATAAAAGTAGTTTCGATAACTAATTTTCCGGTAAGGGAATAAATTTTAATTAATTGTTCTGTTGGGTTAGTGCTGCTAATATTGATATATTCTTTAGCAGGGTTTGGAAAAACATTAACAACATAGTCTAATTCTTTTGGCTTATCAACTTCAGTTGAAAGTTTTAAATTGTCTAAATACAATTCTGAGCCAATTTTTGCATAACCCAAACTACCATCTAAAATTGTCGCATTAGCACTAGAAAGAGCTACTATATTAATGTTTTTGGGTTTTAGGCTTGAGTAATAATGAATTTTTACAATTTGGTTTGTCCAATTATCTTGGGTTAAGGAAGAGCTAAAAAAACCTTCACCAACAATAATTAAAGAATCATTTTCAGTTAATGTAAGTTGAACGCCAACTAAAACTTCATCACCCATTTTAGGAAAAGCTTTGTAGTCAAACTCAAAACTTTTTGGTCTTTTGCTAAATGATGATTGTTGTAATAAAGCTCCTATTAATGTATCAACACCATAATTTGCTCCTTCACTCCAATATGCAGTTACTAACTTTACACTTGCTAAGCCATCTGAAGGGTTTTCAACTTCTTTAAAAACTACTTTTGGCGCGCCATAGTTAGAAGCATCAGAAGTATTGATCCAGTTTTTAGCTTCGTCTGTTGCATAATAATTAATATCCCATCGCTCAAAATCTAAGTTTTTTTGAGCAAAAGAAGTTGTTGTTACAAACACTAAAAATGCTATGGACCAGTATTTTTTCAAAATTATAATAGCCGTAAATTTATAACTTTAAGAGCTAGAAAATAAATTAACTTTTCAACACAGAAAGTGTTAACAAACCAACAATAACTTTAACGAGCAAATATTTAATACTTTTGCAGTTATGAGTTCGATTAGACAAAATAAAGTTGCGAGGTTATTGCAAAAAGAAATAAGTGGAATTTTCCATTTGAATGCAGCAAATTGGTTTCCAGGAACTATGGTTACCGTTACTGTTGTAAGGGTTGCTCCGGATTTTAGTTTTGCTAAAGTTTATTTAAGTGTTTTCGGAAAAATGGAACCTAAAGAGTGTGTTGATTTAATGACTGCTCATGCAAAAATGATGAGAGGAGAATTAGGTAAGCGGATTAAAAACCAATTGAGAATTACTCCAGAATTAGCTTTTTATGTTGACGACTCGTTAGATTATGCTGAAGAGATAGATGAAC
>CBDUPT010000157.1:0-6420 GCA_965369165.1 uncultured Flavobacteriales bacterium
AGAAGGAATTAGCTTAGTTGGAGATAAATTTTTTGCTAGATATTTAAAAGATGTTCAAAGTAAAATTGAATGCTACAATTTAGATGGAACTTATGTTAACGATCTTAAATTACCTGGCATAGGAATTTGTTATGGTGTTAATGGAAAAAGAAATGAACCAGAAGCTTACTTTACATACACTTCTTTTACAACCCCATCAAGTATCTATAAATTAGATATTAATTCTCTTGATTATGAATTATATTTTAAACCTGAAACAAAATTCAAATCTGAAGAATACGTAACAGAACAAGTATTTTACAAAAGTAAAGATGGGACTAAAATACCAATGTTTATTTCTTACAAAAAAGGCATTAAAAAAGATGGCAACAACCCCACTCTACTGTACGGTTATGGTGGTTTTGATATTAGCTACAAACCAAGCTTTGATGTAGCTAAAAGTGTGTTTATGATGAATGGAGGTATTTATGCTGTTGCCAACCTTAGAGGAGGCAGTGAATATGGAGCAGCATGGCACAAAGCAGGAATGCTAAACAACAAACAAAATGTATTTGATGATTTTGCTGCTGCTGCTGAATATTTAAAAGCTGAAAAATACACCAGTACTGAAAAATTAGCAGTACACGGAAGGTCTAATGGTGGGTTATTAGTTGGAGCAACAATAACGCAAAACCCAGGAATAGCAAAAGTAGCCTTACCAATGGTTGGAGTTTTAGACATGCTTCGTTACCATAAATTCACTATTGGCTGGGCTTGGGCTGTAGAATATGGCGATAGCGAAACCAAAGAGAGTTTTGTTAATTTAATAAAATACTCTCCTTTACACAATATCAAAGAAGTAGAATACCCAGCTACGCTTATTATTACTGCCGATCACGATGATAGAGTTGTGCCAGCACACAGTTTTAAGTTTAGTGCAGAAATGCAAAAAAAGCAACAAGGCAACAACCCTATTTTAATAAGAATAGATACTAAAACCGGACACGGAAGTGGGAAACCAAAAACCAAACTAATTGAAGAATGGGCTGATATTTATGCCTTTACTTTTTATAATTTTGGAATTGAATTATAATTTTTTTAATCCTTCAAACACATCAGCCACAGCTGGGCATATTTCGGTGTTTTTAAGTGATAAATCCAATATTTGGTAGAAGCGTTTACGGTTGGTGTGTGGATATTCTCTACAAGCAGTTGGCCGACTTTCGTAAACCATACAATAGTTTTCATGATCTAAAAAAGGGCAAGGAGCACTTCTAAACACGTAATCATTATCAGTGTCTTTTTCTAGGTATTGCTCTATCAGTTTAGAAGGTTTGATTCTTAAATACTTTGCTAAACGGTCTATATCGCGCTCATAAATTGCCGGACTTGTTGTCTTACAACAGTTAGCACAATCTAAACAATCAATTTTTTCAAAAACTTCATCATGCAATTGATGTACTTGATTGTCCAATCCTTTTGGTTTAGATTTCTTCAATTTCTTTACCAAAATCTTGTTTTCAGTTTTATTTTTATCAGCCAAGTCTAACTTAGCTTTTAAAGTTTCTTTCATAATTTAATAGCTCTTGTCATTTCTCTTTTCCCTGGAGGTCCAGGAATATTTTCTATAGTAAATCCTACTTCTATTAAAGCTCTTTTAACACTTCCTTTTGCACAATAAGTCACTAAGACACCTTCTAGCTTTAGTGCATTATACATGTTTTGCAAGATTGGTACTTCCCACAATTCTGGTTGAACCCTAGGTCCAAAAGCATCAAAATAAACCACATCATACTGCTCATTCTCATTAAAGTCTTGAAGCATCATCTTAAGTTTTTGCAGAGAAAAAGAGGTTGTTATTTTTTCATTTTTATTCCAATTTACTTGATGAATTTGATTAAATACTTCCTCTTCTATTCTAGTTACCTTTAGCTCAGTTAAATAATTTAGTTTGTTAACATTATCCATAGACAATGGATAAGCCTCAATACTTGTATAATTAACTTCTTTATTTTTCTTAATACTTTCCTGATAAGTTAAAAAAGTATTTAACCCTGTTCCAAATCCCACTTCTAAAACATTTAACTTTTCTTTATTTTTAAAGTAGTTAAGTCCTGCATTTATATAAACATGAACTGCTTCTTGTATTGCACCATGAATCGAGTGATATGTTTCATCTAAATTGGGAAGATACAAAGTATGCGACCCATCAGCAGTTATTTTAATTTCAGGTTTGTCCAATGTTTGACAATTATGAGTTATATCATCTTAAATTCTAATAAAGCTATTTATCTTCGCAAAAAAAAATAGTAAAATGATTAGTCAGAAAGATTTGGACAAAAGTATGTCATTTGAAGAATACTACCAATTAAAAGAAGAATTAGTAAAAATTGGCAAAGCAACAGGTTTTGAACAGACTGAAAGTTTAATTAACCACACCAAATTAAACTTTACTCGAATGAAACGGATATTAAAAACTACCCCTATTGCATCTGAAGTAATAGAAACCGTAAATTGCTTAAACGAACCATTAACTTGGGTTGTTTTAGCAGAAAGTTGGTGCGGTGATGCAGCTCAGAACCTACCTGTATTTGCTAAAATTGCTGAAGCAAACCCTAGTATTACGGTTAAAGTTTTATTGAGAGACGAAAATGAACATGTAATGAATAGATACTTAACTAATGGAGGTAAATCTATCCCAAAATTGATTTGTATTGATAAAGATTTTAATGAATTAGGTACTTGGGGCCCAAGACCTAAATTTTTACAAGATTGGCTGTATAAAGAAAAGGCAGATCCTACTATGAGTATGGACGAATTAAAAGAACAATTTCAAGTTTGGTATACAAAAGATAAGGGGCAAACTCTACAGCGAGAAATGGTATTGTCAATGAAAAAATGGTTAAATAAAGAGTGTTTTAGTATTTAATCTTCTTTTTTAGATTTAGAAGGTTTAAAAATATAATTAACTTTTTGATTCGGAATTGGAGTATCTTCTTGATTTTCCATTTTCCAATAAGCATTTTCATCATCATCTTCCTCCTCCTCATCTGGCCAAATATGTTCAATTTTTTGCGGCCCTTGTTTTCTATAGTATAGTGCCAACACTATTCCAGCAACAACCCCCCACAGATGACCTTCAAAAGATATTTTAACATCTATTGGAAAGATACCCCAGACTAAACTTCCATAAAGAAATATTACTGCAAATGATAGAGATATTAAATTCTTATTCCTTCTTAGAAACCCACTAACTAATAAAAATGAAAATAAGCCATACAACACACCACTTGCTCCAATATGATAAGCCTCTCTAGCAGAAACCCAAGTCCAAACTCCAACCATCAAGTATATCCAAAAGCTTACTTTAAAGGCAACTTCTTTATAAAAATAGAATAATGCTGTTCCCATAATGATTAACGGAACTGAGTTATTAAATAAATGTTTGAAATCTGCATGAATTAAGGGAGAAGTAAGTATGCCAATTAGTCCGCTTAATTTTCGTGGAAAAACACCATAAGAAACTAAAGAAACATCTAATGAATATGCAGAAAGATGTATTAACCCAATAATACCAACAAATACAGCTGGAAATATAAGGGCTATTAAAAATCTATTTTTCTCTAGTTTATCCAAGTTACTTTTGTTTTACGATTACTGTGCCATTGTAACTTTGGCAGTTATTTTCCGTTAAAAGTTGTTAACAGCTTGTAAATTAGTAAAATGAATTATTATATTTGATAAACTTATAGAAATGAAAGCATTATTTATCATACTATTATTACTAGTTGGAGTTGTTAGCTCTGAAGCTTATGCGGGTAATAACAATAATGACCCACAGACACAAGACGAAAAGAAAACTGCTAAGCCAAAGTATGATTTTAATATCTTTAAATTCTTTTCTATCCCACTTCAACAATCTTCAGATTCTTTAAAAACATTACCTCAAACAAAAAATAAATCTATCTTCCTTACTAAAAAGGATTATTTTTATACCACTAAAAAACGAAGTTAGTTCATTCCTCTTTGTTTTTTTATATTTTCGTAAGCTTCTTGCACTTTTTGAAATTTCTCCTTTGCTGAATCTTTATATTCTTCTCCCATATGCGCAACTTTGTCAGGATGATATTTTACAGCCATTTTACGGTAAGCTTTCTTAACATCTTCATTTGTGGCTTTTTTGGAAATTTCTAAAATTTTATAATCTCCATCAACCTCTCTCACAAACATAGCCTTTATCGATTGATAATCTTTTTGCTGAATTCCTAATAAACTTGCAATTTTACTGATAACATCCAGCTCACTTTTATGAACTTCAGCATCTGCAGAAGCAACTCCGAATAACAAGTGAAGTAATTGTAACCTAGCAGGATACATAGTATAAGCTTTAATTTGAAGGCAAACTTTTTCTAAAGGAATATCTTGTTTCAATAAATCCCTTAACATCAACATGTGTTGACGTGTACGCTCTGTTCCGAACTGTTTTTTAAAAAATTTTTTAATGTATTCTAATTCAACCTTTAATACTCTCCCATCAGCTTTCATAACAGAAGCGACTAAACCTAATAATGCCGCACCAAAATCGCCAGGTCTACTAGAATAACCAGAAGCTCTCTGATAAGGTTCCTCACCTTCATCCAGTTTACTATCGATAACACTACCTACAGCAAATCCTAATAAGGCCCCAATTGGCCCAGCTACAGCCCAACCTAAGCCGCTTCCAATCCATTTTCCAAATTTTGCCATTTATACTAAAAATTAACCTCAAATGTAATTAAAGTAAAATCAAGTAAATATTATTTTTTTTATTGATAATTTTTTTTGAATATTCGCGTTTTGAAAAACCTTGCAAAACAGTTTGTTACCATATAAAATAATACCACCAGCAATTAAAAGCGGAACTGTTTATTCGTTTGTAACAGATAGCGGTGTAAACTATGAAGTTAGATTTGGAAGAAAACAAGATAATATCTTAAACGCGACTATTGTATTTGGTGTTACTAACGAAGAATATGATGGTGAAGAATATAGTGTTACAAATAAAGGAGAAGTTTATCGAGTAATGGCGACTATAGAGGAGGTTGTACGTACTTATAAGGCAGAACATCCTAACATAAATCTTTTTGAATATACTGGAGAGCAAAGTGAAAAAGAAAAAAGTAAAAATAAAAACGTAAGACTAGCGTTATATAGTCGATACATCAAAAGAGTGTTTGATGATAGCTGGGATGTTGTTAGTAAAGACAATAAAGTGATAATAAATAAAATAAAATAGTGTCAGCTTACTGACAAACAAAATTAACAAAGCGTTAAAAGTTGTTAAAAATTAGGTATTTGGAAACATTTATTATTTTTTTACGTTACTAAAACAGCATCCAAAAACAGCTATAAAGTTTAGCACGGTTTTTGATGATATAGAACAAAAGAAAAAGTGAGAAGAATATGAGACAATTAAAAATTACACAACAAATTACTAAAAGAGAAAGTAAGTCTCTTGAAAAATACTTACAAGAAGTATCTCGTGAAGGAATGATTACTGCCGATGAAGAGGTAGAGTTAGCACAAAAGATTAAAGAAGGTGATGCTGCAGCTTTAAATAAGTTAGTCAGATCAAACCTTAGATTCGTTATTTCTGTAGCTAAACAATACCAGAATACAGGCTTAACCTTAGAAGATTTAATTAATGAGGGGAACTTAGGGCTTATAGAAGCTGCTAAGAGATATGACCACACTAAAGGATTTAAATTTATTTCTTATGCTGTATGGTGGATTAGACAAAGTATCTTAAAAGCTGCTGCTGATAACTCAAGAACAATACGTTTACCTCATAACCGTTTAGGTGAGATTCAAAAAATCAACAGGGCTTCAAGTGAATTTGAACAACAAATGGAACGTGAACCGACTGATGAAGAATTAGCTGAGATTTTAGAAATGGATTTAGAAAAAGTTCAAAACTCTAGAAAGATGTCTAAAAAGCAAGCTTCTTTAGATGCCCCTATGGCTAATGATGAAGACAACAATAGTCTTATTAGTGTTATTGAAAGTGATTCTACACCTGCTCCAAATGACACATTAATTCATGAGTCTTTATCTACTGATATTGAAAGAACTTTATCTTACCTTAAAGGAATGGAAGCTGAAGTTATTCGTTTATTTTACGGGTTAAGCGGTAGAAAAGAAATGACTTTAGAAGAAATAGGAAATCATTTTGGATTAACACGTGAAAGAATTAGACAAATTAAAGAACGAGGTTTAAGAAGATTGAGAAGGTTATCAAGAACTAATAATTTACAGACATACTTGTAGTATTAATAGATATTTAAACATTAAAACGCTCCGACAATTCGGAGCGTTTTTTTTTGTACATTTACTCTCCTATTTTAGTTTGGTATAATTCTTGGAAAACTCCAACTCAAATTACTAATGTCATGAAAAAAATAT
>CBDUPT010000158.1:0-6402 GCA_965369165.1 uncultured Flavobacteriales bacterium
AATTGTATATACTGACGTAGTACCTGATTCTACTTTTTGTAATGACGGAGATGTGTATAACTTAGATTTAAATAATGACATGATTAACGATTTTGCTATAGTAAAATCTAGTAGTACAAGTTATGGTTATGGAGGTTCATACCCAAATATTTATAGTTGGAGTAGCAGTAATAGACAGATTGATGTTAATCCAATGGCAAGTAACCAAGTATTAAGAATGGGAAGTGGTGCAGCTGCATTGTCATCTGGGGCTAGTATTGGAGCATCAGCAAGTAGTTGGGGAGGTAGTACATATATGGCTCAGGGTTATTATTCTTGGAGTTACTCTATGTATACTTATTACAGTACTAGTTATGGAACCCAAACAAATACATGGTCATCATATTGGAGCTACTCTAGCGGTAACTGGAAAAATCAAAATAACAGTGATAAATATTTAGGGTTAGAATTTAAGATTGGAACTCAAACACATTATGGGTGGGCAAGATTATCTGTAGATAATGCTAATTGTTTTACTATTGAAGAGTATGCATATGAATCTACACCAAATACAACAATACTAGCTGGGGATAAAGGTTTAAGTACATCAATCTCTGATTTAAACTTAATACCAAATGTAACAGTTTACGCTGCTAATGAGGTGTTAAATGTAAAAGTACCTGCAGAGGTAATTGGTTTTAATGTTAAGTTGATTGATATGCTGGGTAGAACAATCGTGAATGAAACTATTGCTTCATCAAACCATAAAGTAGATATAGCAAATAACTCTAAAGGAGTTTATATAGTGTTAATTGAAGGAGAAGGAAAAGCTTTCTCTGAGAAGATTACTATTAACTAAGGATTATTTAATTAATATAAAGCCCCTTTTTAAGGGGCTTTTTTTATATAGTATGAGCAAGAAAAAAATAAAAGAATACCAAATAGATGAACTAGGGTCTCTTGGTTTGTTAGCAATTGGTTATAAAGGGTTAAGAGCATGGAGAGAGAAGAAGAGCGAAATCCAACAACAAAAAGAGAAAGATGGCAAAAAAGAAAAGTAAAGTTTTGTTAATTGGATGGGATGCGGCCGATTGGAAAACAATTAATCCGTTAATTGAAGCAGGCAAAATGCCTGCATTAGAACGAATGATTAATAACGGGGTTATGGGAGAAATGGCAACATTAGAACCTGTTTTGTCTCCGATGTTATGGAGTTCAATTGGTACAGGTAAGTTAGCAGATAAGCATGGAGTACTTGGATTTACGGAACCAGATCTTTCTACAGGTAGTGTAAAACCTATTTCTGTTACATCAAGAAAAGTAAAAGCAATATGGAACATTCTTACTCAAAATGGCTACAAAACTAATTTAGTTGGTTGGTGGCCATCTCATCCGGCTGAACCAATAAATGGTGTAGCTGTTTCAAATTTTTATCAGAGAGCTTCTAAATCTATAGAGGAAGAATGGCCTATGGTTAAAGGTACAATTCATCCTGAATCTATGGAAGAGGTGATGAAAGAATTAAGAATTCATCCAGGTGAATTAACTGAAGCTCATATTTTGCCTTTTATTCCAAGAGCTGCTGAGATAGATCAAGAAAAAGATAAGAGATATGTAGGAATGATGAAGATATTAGCAGATACAGCTACTATTCAATCAGCATCTACTTATTTAATGGAAAATACAGAATGGGATTTTATGGGGGTTTACTTTGATGGTATTGATCATTTTGGTCATGGTTTTATGAAATACCATCCACCTAGAATGCCAATGATATCTGAAAAAGATTTTGAAATTTATAATAATGTTGTTAATGCAGGTTATGTTTTTCATGATATGATGCTTGAAGCTACTTTGTCTATGGTTGATGAAGGTACAACTGTTATTTTAGTATCTGATCATGGGTTTCATTCTGATCATTTAAGACCGGGAGCTTTGCCTAAGGAACCAGCTGCACCTGCTTATGAACACCGTAAGTATGGAATTTTTTGTGCTATGGGACCAGGCATTAAGAAAGATGAATTGGTTTATGGCACTTCGCTTTTAGATGTTACCCCTACTATTCTTAACATATTTGGTTTGCCTATAGGTGAAGATATGGATGGAAAAGTACAGTCTCAAATATTTGAAGAAACTAAAGAAATAGATGTTATTCCTTCATGGGAAGATGTTGAAGGTTTTTCTGGAATGCATCCAGATGATGTTCAACAAGACCCTTTAGAAGCTAAAGCTACCCTAGACCAATTGGTAGAATTAGGGTATATAGATAAACCAGATGAAAATGGGGAGGTTGCTCAGAAAAAAGCGGTAAAAGAATTGCAATATAACAAGGCTAGGGTTTTTATTGGTACTGATAGACATGAAGAAGCCATTGAAGTATTAGAGGAATTAGTGAAAGATTACCCTGATGAAACAAGATTTTTATTAAGGCTTTCTCAATCTTATCAAAAAATAAGAGAGTATGAAAAAGCTCATGATTATATTGTAAGAACTCGTCAAGCAACAATAGACAATCATGCTAAGATGGTTGAAAATTTAAAAAATAAAAAAGAAAAGGTTGATGCCATTAAAGAGAAGCAAGAAAAGAAAAAGAAGGAGTTGAAAGAGTCGGATAAGAAAAAAATAAAACTTAGAAAGATAAATCCTAAAGTAGAAAGAAAGCTTGAGAATATTGATAAGATAGAACAAAATAAACCAAAGAATTTTCCTTCTTTAGATTTAATTGAAGCAAGTATATTAATAGATCAAAATAAACCAAAGAAGGCATTAGCAATTTTAGAAAAGCTAAAAGTTATGCCTAACTTAATGCCTAAAAAGCATGTCTATATTGGAAGGTGTTACTTGTTGTTAAAGATGTATAAAAAGGCTGAGGTTGAATTTAGACAAGTATTACAATTTGATGTAGACGATTTAGGTGCAACTCATGGTTTGGCAGTTAGTTTATTGCGTCAAAAAAAGTATTATGATTCTATTGAAGCTTCATTAGCTGCAATTGCTTTATCCTATAACTTTCCTATAGCACATTATCATTTAGGTGAAGCACTGGTTAGGGTTAAAGAATTTGAAGCTGCAGTAAATGCTTTTAATGTTACTTTAAAATTGAATCCAGGGATTAATAAAGCTCGAAAATTTTTAATTGAGATTTTTGAAAAACATCCTCAATTAGCAAATAAACAATCAATAGTTACAAAGCAAGATAATTTTGAAATAGACCCTTCAGTTGTTATTGAACATCAAAAAGAATTAATGTCAGAACACTCTTTAGGAGAAATAAACATAGTGTCTGGATTACCTCGTTCAGGTACTTCTATGATGATGCAAATGTTGGTTGCTGGAGGTTATGAACCTTTTACCGATGAAAAGCGAAAGCCAGATGAATCAAATCCAAAAGGATATTTTGAACATGAAGCTATAAAGGGAATAGGTAGAGATGCTTCTATTCTTTCTGAAGTAGGTGATAAAGTAGTTAAAATTATTTCTCAATTACTAATAAAACTACCACCAAATTATTCATACAAAGTAGTGTTTATGCTAAGGGATATTGATGAGGTTGTGAAATCACAACATGTGATGTTAGAGCAGAAGAAGAAAATAAAACCTAAAACATATCTAACATCTTTAAAAGAGAATTATAAAAAAAGTTTTAGTAAGATTCAAAATTGGGGGAAGCGAAACAGTAATGTGGATATAATTTATGTCTCTTATCTTGATGTGCTTGAAAACCCTAAAAAAGAAGCTGAAAAAATCAATAAGTTTTTAGGAAGTAATTTAAATATTGATGAGATGATGAAAGTGGTTGATAAATCTTTATATAGAAATCAGTTGATAAAGAAATCTTAAGAACTTTCGATTTATAATAATTACATTTGTCCCGAAATACTTATATGGATATTATTACAGTAAAAGATAAGTCGTTTAAACCTTTTATTTCTGAAGAAAAACTTCAAGAATCTATAAAAGAGGTAGCAAAAAAAATTAATGAAGATTATAAAGGAAAGACACCTATATTCTTAGGAGTACTTAATGGATCTTTTATGTTTTTTGCCGACTTATTAAAATCAATTAATTTAGAATGTAAAGTTTCGTTTGTCAAGTTAGCTTCTTATGAAGGTACTCAAACAAGTGGAACTGTTAATGAGTTAATAGGACTAAACGAAGATGTTGAGGGTAGAGATATTATTTTAATAGAAGATATTGTTGATACAGGAAATACTTTAGTTAAACTTTATGATATTTTAGCTGTAAAAAAACCAAATAGCATTAAAATTGCAACTCTATTATTTAAACCTGAAGCCTATAAAAAGCATTATAACATTGATTATGTTGGCTTAGAAATTCCTAATGCTTTTGTATTAGGCTATGGATTGGATTATGATGGTTTGGGTAGAAATTTAAGTTCAATATACGTTTTAAACGATTAAAAAATATAACATGTTAAATATAGTTTTATTTGGACCCCCAGGGGCAGGAAAAGGAACTCAAGCAGCAAAATTAATTGATAAATATAATTTAGTTCATCTTTCTACAGGAGATATTTTTAGAGCTAATATTAAAGGTGAAACTGAGTTGGGAACTTTAGCAAAAAGCTATATTGATAAAGGTGAGTTAGTACCTGATGAAGTTACTATAGGTATGTTAGAATCTGAGGTTGATAAAACACCAAATGCAAAAGGTTTTATTTTTGATGGATTTCCACGAACTACACCTCAAGCTAAGGCTTTAAAAATTTTCTTGCAAAACAAAGGGACTGAAATTTCAGTGATGTTAGCTATGGCTGTAGCTGAAGAAGAATTGATAAAAAGATTATTATTAAGGGGAAAAGATAGTGGGAGAGCTGATGATCAAGATGAATCGATTATTGCAAATAGAATAAAAGTTTACAATGAGCAAACTGCAGTTGTTGCAGATTATTATTCGGCTCAGAACAAATTTGAAAAAATTGATGGAGTAGGATCAATTGATGAAATTTTTGATCGTTTATGTGTTGCTATTGATGATTATAAGGTTTCCCAGTAAAATTTCTTACATAAATAAGGTAAAATGTCTAATAGTAATTTTATAGATTACGTAAAAATTCATTGTCGTTCAGGTAATGGAGGGGCAGGTTCTACACATATGCATAGAGATAATTGGACTGCTTTAGGTGGACCAGATGGAGGTGATGGTGGAAGAGGGGGACATGTTATTCTCAGAGGAAATAAAAATCTTTGGACCTTATTACATTTAAAATATAAAAGACATATTAGAGCTGGGCATGGTGGGCATGGAGGTGCATCTAGAAGTTCAGGAAAAGATGGTGAAGATGTTTATGTTGAAGTACCTTTAGGAACTGTTGCAAAAGATGTAGAAACCGGAGAAGTTCTTTTTGAGATAACAGAGGAAGGAGAAGAGTTTGTTTTAGTTAAAGGTGGTAGAGGAGGTTTAGGAAATGATCATTTTAAATCATCGACAAATCAAACTCCAAGGTTTGCTCAGTCTGGCGAACCTTATGTTGAGGAGTCTAAAATTTTAGAGTTAAAAGTATTGGCTGATGTTGGTTTAGTAGGATTTCCTAATGCAGGTAAATCTACTTTGCTTTCGGTAGTTAGTGCTGCTAAACCTGAAATTGCAAATTACCCTTTTACAACATTGGTTCCTAACTTAGGAATTGTAGAATATCGTGATCATCGATCTTTTGTAATGGCTGATATACCAGGTATTATAGAGGGAGCGAGTGAAGGTAAAGGTTTAGGATTAAGATTTTTAAGGCACATAGAAAGAAATGCAGCACTGTTGTTTTTAGTACCTGCAGATAGTGATGATATTAAGAGAGAATACAAGACTTTATTAAATGAATTAGAGTTGTATAATCCTGAATTATTAGATAAAGAAAGAATCTTAGCCATTTCTAAATCGGATATGCTAGATGATGAGCTAAAGGAAGAGATTCAAAAAGAATTACCTGAGGTTGAGAGTTTGTTTATTTCTTCAGTTGCTCAACAAGGTTTAGTAGAATTGAAAGATTTACTTTGGGCAAAAATTAACAGTTAGGGTTTTAAGTCTAATTCGACACTTTCTTTTTCCTCTCCATTTATTATTAAAGTTATTTTATGGATTCCTGGATAATGAACTCTTGTAGAGAGTTGTTTAAACCATTGTTTTCTTTTAAAAGGTTTTGATGAATTTGCTTTTAAACTGAATTCTGATATTTGAAAAACTTTACTAGAACTAGTACCATTAGCTTTTACATAATCAACTTTATATTCTAAACGGATGGATCTTTCTTTTATAGATTGATTAATTACATCAAATTCAAAAAATAGAAAATCTCCAATTTTAATTTTTTGTTGAGAAAGTGAGAGGTTTTTAACCTCTATTTTACTGCTATCGTTTAAACCAAAAATAGCTAATGCTTGTTTATCTCCTTTCTTTAAGAGAGTTCTT